>CBJKNR010000575.1:0-1500 GCA_966417555.1 uncultured Sphingopyxis sp. | reverse complement strand
AAGCAGGTCGAGCGCGAACAGCGTCGCATGATGGCGGATCGTCGCCCGATCGGTCGATTCGAACTGGACGCGCTGGGTGAAATAATCGTCGGGATCCTGCCCGCGCAGCGCGCGTGCAAAAACGACCTGTCCGACGGGCTTTTTCTCGGACCCGCCGCCGGGGCCCGCGATGCCGGTTATCGCGACCGCGACCTCGGCGTCGCTATTGGCAAGCGCGCCCGCCGCCATCGCCCAGGCGGTCGCAAGCGAGACTTCGCCGAAGGTCTCGAGGATCTCGCTGCTGACGTCGAGCTGGGTCTGCTTGGCATGCCCCGAATAGGTGATGAAGCCCGCCGAGAAGACGTCCGAGCTGCCCGCGATGTCGGTCAGCGCGACGCTGACCATGCCGCCAGTGCAGCTCTCGGCGACCGCGACCTTGCGGCCCGCGGCGCGATTGCTGGCAAGAACGTTGGTGGCGAGTTCGTCACGCGCGGAAAGGCGCGCTTCTTCGACAGACTGCAAGGCTCAATTCTCCGGAAGTTGTATGGTCGCGACGGCCTGGGCCGCTATCCCTTCGCGGCGGCCAGTGAAGCCCAGCCGCTCTGTCGTTGTGGCCTTCACACTAACCCGCCCGACCGGAATCGCAAGGATTTCGGCAATCCGCTGGCGGATCGCGACGCGGTGCGGGCCGATTCGCGGCGCCTCGGCGACGATCGTGAGATCAAGATGCCCGATCCGCCCGCCGTTCGCCGCGACGCGATCCCCGGCAAAGGCGAGGAAGCGGTGCGACGCAGCGCCGCGCCACTGCGGGTCGCCCGGGGGGAAATGGTCGCCAATATCGCCGTCGCCGAGCGCGCCGAGGATCGCATCGGTCAGTGCGTGAAGCCCGACGTCGGCATCGCTATGGCCTTCAAGCCCATGACTATGGGCAATTTCTATCCCGCCGATCCACAGCGGCTTGCCCTCGACCAGACGGTGGACATCATATCCCATGCCGACGGCGGTTCGCATCATCGTGCCTGTCCCCAATAGCCCCGAGAGCATGGCCATATCCTCGGCATATGTCAGTTTGTGGAGGCGCGCATCGCCGGCGACGGTCGCAACGGGAATGCCGAGCCGGCGAACGAGCTGTGCATCGTCGGTCGCGGTCGCTTCGACCGCCTCGGCGTGCGCGCGGCGCAGGACGCCCAGCCGGAACGCCTGGGGCGTCTGCACGCGCGCAAGCACGCTGCGGTCGACCAGATCGCCGGCTTCCTCGTGCGCCTGTTCGACGAGCGTATCGGGGACCGGCAGGGTCGGGATCGCGGCGTCGGCATGCGCCAGCGCGTCCAAAAGCCGGTCGATGACCTCGGGGCCGACGCCCGGTCGCGCGGCGTCGTGGACGAGCACGACGTTTTCATCCCCCCAATCGGCGAGCATGGCGAGCGCATTGCCGACCGACTGCTGCCGTTCGGTTCCGGGATCGGCGGAAATCCAGCCATCGGGAAGGGGGGCGGCTGCGGCCATGACGTCGCTGTCGCC
>CBJKNR010000574.1:0-1512 GCA_966417555.1 uncultured Sphingopyxis sp. | reverse complement strand
AACCTGTCCGACGCTCAGCGCGCGAGAGCGAGGAGCGGCTTGCCCTGTTCGAGGTTCGCGCGCGCGGTGCGCGCAGCCCAGCGCGAGTCGACATAGTCGCCGTTCGCGAGTTCGACATCGTAACGGATCGGGCTGCCGATCGCCGAGTCATAGGCGGCGGCGGCTTCGGCGGTGCGACCCAGCCGGGCGTAAGCGGTGCCGAGATTGATCAGGCGCGACGGGTCGCGCCTGTCGAGTTGCGTCTCGCCCGTCAGCTTGTCGACGGCCACCTGATTCTCGCCCGCCTTGAGCTCGGCATAGGCGACCGGCAGCACCGACTCATCGGTCTGCGGCGCGGTGACGACGACGATCGATTGCGCCGCAGCGGGGCTCGCGAAGGCGAGGGCAACGAGCGGCAGCAGAATTTTTTTCATCCGTGTATCTCCCAGAAACTTGGGGTGATTTTCTCGCGCATCCGGGAAATTGTCAATATTTCGAGGCATGTGTAACACTGGTGTCACAAAGTCAGATTAAGCTTATCGCAAGTCGCATTATAAGTCGGATTTTTCAGAATCTTGGCCTTTGCGACTCCGTGTCACAATTGGGCCCGCCCGATTGTCACAATCGATGCGCGCAAAAATTTTTTTGCGGCCGGTGCGTTTTTTGCGCCGCCGATTCGCATGTCCGCGGCTGCCGGCGAGCGGAGCCGGCGGTGCGATATAAAGAAAAGTTTATATTTGATCGACGGCGGCGTTTCGGCTAGGGCGCGGGGCATGTTTTCGTGGCCGCTCGCCTGCGGTCGTACTTGCCAATATGGAGACTCCCCCGTGGCCACTCTCGCCGCCGACACCCGTGACTATGTCGTTGCCGACATCAGCCTCGCCGATTTCGGGCGCAAGGAAATCAACATCGCCGAAACCGAAATGCCGGGCCTGATGGCGCTGCGCGCCGAATATGGCGCCGCGCAGCCGCTGAAGGGCGCGCGCATCACCGGTTCGCTGCACATGACGATCCAGACCGCGGTGCTGATCGAGACGCTGACCGCGCTCGGCGCCGAAGTCCGGTGGGCGACGTGCAATATCTTCTCGACGCAGGACCATGCCGCCGCCGCGATCGCCGCATCGGGCGTGCCGGTGTTCGCCGTGAAGGGCGAGAGCCTTGCCGATTACTGGGACTATGTCGGCCGCATCTTCGACTGGGGTGTCGAGGATGGCACCACCTGCAACCTGATCCTCGACGACGGCGGCGATGCCACGATGTTCGCGCTGTGGGGCGCGAAGCTCGAGGCCGGCGAGACGATGCCCGCGCCCGAGAATGAGGAAGAGATCGAGATGCAGCGCGCGCTGAAGGCGTTCGTTGCGGCAAACCCCGGCTACCTGACCAGGACGGTCAAGGCGATCAAGGGCGTGTCGGAAGAAACGACCACCGGCGTCCACCGCCTGTACCACATCGCCAAGAAGGGCGAGCTGCCCTTCCCCGCGATCAACGTCAACGACAGCGTCACCAAGTCGAAGTTCGACAATCTCTATGGCT
>CBJKNR010000573.1:0-1523 GCA_966417555.1 uncultured Sphingopyxis sp. | reverse complement strand
CTGTTTTCGCTCGACACCGATCCGAGTCCGTCGGTCGCGTCCGATTGCTGCGCAAGCGCCGGCGCGGCAACGCCGCAGCTGCCGAGCAGCGAAAAGAGGATCGCGCGTTTCATCGGCGCGCCAGCGTCACGAGGAGCGGACGGTGATCCGACCCGGTTGCCGGAAGCCGCCTTGCCGAGACAAGTCCCCAATCGGGCCCGGCGTAAAGCTGATCGATCGGCAGCACGGGAACGGCACGCGGCCAGCTGGGCAGCGCGCGCGTCATGCGCACGAGGGGTGCGAGGGCACGGTCCTGCTCGCGCATCGCCGCGGCCCAAGGGGTCAGGTTCATGTCGCCTGCAACGATCAAGGGGCCGCGATCGATCCGTCGCAGTGCGCGCGCCACATCGCGTCTGCGCACCGCCTGATCGCGCGACGTCGGCCAGGGATAGTGAAGTGTCGCGACGGTAAAGGCGCGTTCGTCGGGCCCCGCGATCCGCGCCCAGAGCATGGGGGGGCCGAATTTGCGCCCCTTCGCGTCCTTCAGAAAATAATCGCTGTCGGCGATCGGCCAGCGCGAAAAGATAGCAAGGGCGCAGCCCGGCGGACATTGGGTCGCATAGGGAAAATGCTGGCCCAGCGCCGCCAGCATCGGCGCAAAGCTGCCATCCACCTCCTGCAACATCACGACGTCGGGCCTGGCGTCGATGATCGCCTGCGCGGTGTCGGCGGGGTCGCTGTTGGCCTGCCAGACATTGTGGGTGAGCAGACGGACCGGCGGCGCGTCAGCGGGCGCGGCGGGAATGTTGCGACACGCTTCGGGCGCGGCGCCGATCGCGACCGGCAAAAGGCCGAGGAGCGCCGCTGCGATCGTCCAGCGCGGCCGCCGCCATGCCAGCAACAGTCCCAGCAGCACCGCCAGCCCGAACAAGGGCAGGAACGACGCCAGCACATCGAGCGCCGGCACCCGGCCGCCGGCAAGCGACAACCACGCGGCAAGCCCCGCGCCGCCGGTCAGCAAGGCGCCGAAAGTCCGGACAGGCTTCACGCGCGCGCAAGCAGCCGGTTGCGCAGGGCATGGCCCGACTGGCGGAGCGACGCGGGGATCAGCTTCGCGGCAAGCAGCAGCGCGGCGGTGCCCGCCCCCTCGGGCAGATAGAGGTCGCCGAGCCGGATCGCCGTCCGTCCCGGATATTTCATCGCATAGCGCGCGTAATGCGCGATCTCCTGATTCACGAGGCGCCGCAGCAGTGCGGTCTCGGTGGCGGTCGCATCGGCCATCAAGCCCCGCGCGGTCTCGACCAGGCAGGGCAGATCGAGCGTCGTCGTCGACTTGCTGACCTTGTTGTCGCTGTCGCGGTGAAAGACCGCGGTGACGCGCGGATCGTACCGCAGCCGGCCCTTTGCGAGCACGCGCAGCCACAGATCCTTGTCGCCCCCGCGCACCGCGCGGCCTTCGGGAAACAGCCCCGCCTCGAACAGGGCATCGCGCCGGATCGCGATCGCCCCGGTCCACATCGGGCATTCGTGCACGGCCAGCCAGG
>CBJKNR010000572.1:0-1545 GCA_966417555.1 uncultured Sphingopyxis sp. | reverse complement strand
CTCGGGCGGCGGCAGATTGTCCAGGGTCAATTCCTCGCCCAGCGGGCCGATGACCGATGCCGGTCGTATTCTCCGATATTCGAGCACGTCGGCTCTCCGTCTCGCCGCCTTCGCCGCACCAGTGCCCCACCGGCCTTGCAACATGGCGATGCTCGCGAGACCGGGTTAAGAAAGGCTTGGCCGGTAGCGTTAATTGCGTCGAACGGAGCGCGCGCGGGAACGTCCCGATGTCGATGCCACTTTCCGCACCGCCACGCGTATATCATCGGCGCTACCGACAGTTGGAGATGGTGATGGCGACCGAATGCACGGCGTACCGCGACGACAAGGGGTCGCTTCACCCGACGCCCGAAAGAGCGACCCTCGCCGATCTCGCCCATGTGCTGGGCCGCGTCGGCGAAGAAGGCGGGATGACCGCGGGCGTCGCCAAGCTGATCCTCGAGAAGCGGGAGGAGATCGAGCGAGTCTTCGCCGAGCATGATTCAATGCTCACCGCCGGAGCCGCCTCGGGAAGCAAGGCGGCCGAGGTCGTCCCGATCAAGGGCGCAAGCTGAACGGTTCGGGTCTGTGCGCGCTTCGACAAGTCTTGATCGCGCGATGCAGCCGGCAAGGATGGTTATCGAAAGCTGTTCCTTGCCGAAACACTGGTTCACATGCCAGGCGTCCGTGAAACCCGAACCTACGCCGTCCTCGAAGAGGTCAAAAACGTGACAAACCTGCCGTTGTGAGATCATGACGATAGCCCTATCCGGCCAAGCGACTTTTGCGCGCGCCATAGGCCAGATAGAGGGCCACTCCGATCAGGTTCCAGATCAGGAACCGGAACTGGGTCACTCCTGGCAGGCTGATAAAGAGATAGATACAGCCGCCGATCGCAATCGACCCGACCGCCCACGGCACCGGCGCGCTAAACACCCGAGGCAGATCAGGCTGGCGAACGCGCAGGATGATCAGGCAAAAGCCGACCGCCACGAACGCCGCGAGTGTTCCGGCATTGGCAAGCTCTGCGATTTCCGACAGAGGGAAAAAGCCCGCAATCGCGGATACGACAATCGCGGTGCCGACGGTTACTTGCCCAACCTGCTCCGGTGTTGCGCATACATCGCGTAAAGGCCGAGCCCGATCAGATTCCAGATTAGGCACCACAAGAGCGTCTCGGCCGGCAGGCTCATGAACAGATAGAGGCATCCGCCAATTGTCCCAAATCCGACCAGCCATACCGCGCGGACGCGAAAAGGCCGGGGTGCATCGGGTGCGCTGCGTCTCAGGACGAGAAGGCAAATACCGACAGCGACGAAGGCGATCAGCGTACCGGCATTGGCGAGTGCGGCGACCTTGCCGATCGGGAGCAGCCCGGCGAGGATCGCGACAATCGCCGCGGTCGATAGCGTGATGCGTGTCGCCGTCCCCCGCCCCGAAATATGCGCGAGGCTCCGGGGAAGGAACCCATCGCGCGCCATCGCGAGGAAGATACGGCTTTGTCCATAGAGGAAGGCGAGCAACACCGTCGGCAGCGCGACGACCGCGGTCGTCGCGACGATCTGC
>CBJKNR010000571.1:0-1562 GCA_966417555.1 uncultured Sphingopyxis sp. | reverse complement strand
GATCGATTTCCTCGGGCGGCGCGTCACCTTCACCGACGAAGCCGACGCGAAGCTGAAGCCCGTCGTGGCGAGCGTCGAGCGCGAGGTCACGCGCGAGATCGCGAAGATCGATATTCGCAAACAGGCGGCCGACATCTGGCGGCAAAGCTTCACCGCGCTCGAACTCAATCGCGAAAAGCCGCCGGTGTGGATGCGCGTCACGCCGCAGCGTATCCTCTATGGCGGTTACCGGATCGACGGCCAACGGATGAACCTCGATCTCGGACTCGAGGCGATCACCGAAACCTTCGTCTCGGGGCGACCCGCCGATCCGGCACCGGCGCCGCTGCCCCGTCTCACCCGCGAAACGCCGAAGCCGCATCTCGACGTGCGTGTGCCGGTGATCGCCGACTATGCGCAGTTGCAACCCGTCGTCGATCGCGCGCTCGCCAAACGGGCGCTGCGGCCGTTCGAACTGCCGAAGGTCGGACCGATGATGGTCAAATTCGGAAAGTCGACGATCTATGGCGCCGAAGGCGGCCGGATCGCGGTGGGCGTCGACGTCGAGGCGAGGCTGGAGATGCGGACGGGCGAGCCAACGCGCGGGCGCATCTGGATGACCGCGATCCCGGCGAACAAGCCGGGTTCGGCCGAAGTGCATTTCGCGGACCTTGTGATCAACGGCGACACCGACGGGGTCGGCGGCGACCTCCTGATCATGCTCGGCCGCAGCGAGGGCTTCGCGCCGCTGATCGCCGACGCGCTGACGCAGAATTTCACGAACGACCTCGACAAGCTGCAGGGCAAGATCCGCCGCGCGGTCGACCAGCGGCGCGAGGGGGCCTTCGTCATCCGCACCCGCGTCGACCGGTTCGAGACCGGCGAGATCAAGGCTTATGGCAACGGTCTCTATCTGCCCGTACGGATGGTCGGCGGCGCGAATGTCGACTATCGTCCTGCACGATAGAAGCGGCCGCAGCCGCTATGCGTCGGGCGAGTTGTCGCCGCTCCGAAATGTCCGGTGTTATGGAAGGTTCAAAGATGCGATCGAACAGGCTCGGAATTCTTCTTGCTTCCGTTCTGCTGGCTGGCCCGGCGGCCATGGCCGGGCCCGGCACCGCAGCAACGGGCGGTCCGCAAAGAGGGATCCGGATCGGCGACCTCGACCTTTGCCGCGCGGGCCCGGTGAAAGCCGAGGCGGGCGCCGATCCCGCGAGCGGCCTGCCGATCGTCAACATCAAATTATCCGCAACGCTTCGCGACGCGCTGGCCGAGCTGACCCGCGCGAACATCGGCAAGCCGTTGCCGATCCGCGTCGACGGCCGGATTGTAAGCGAACCGCACGTCAATGAGCCGATCTTGAACGGCGAACTCCAGATTTCGGGCATAGACCGAACCGAAGCCGACCGGATTGCCGCCGCCTTGCAGTCCTGCTCCGCCGAAAGCGCCTAGAACAACCGGGTCAGTGCGTAAAAGATCGCCGCGACCGCCGCGCTCGCCGGGATGGTGATGAACCAGGCCGCGACGACATTGTCCGCGACACCCCAGCGGACGGCGCTCGCGCGGCGCGCGACGCCGGCGCC
>CBJKNR010000570.1:0-1584 GCA_966417555.1 uncultured Sphingopyxis sp. | reverse complement strand
TCCGCCGCGACGCGCAGATCCCGCGCGAAGTCGTCCGCGTCGGCGATCGCGTCCGCTCGATCATCCTCAACGTCCGCCGCGAGAATCGCGGGCCCCAGATCTTCCTCAGCCGCGCGCACCCCGACTTCATGAAGAAGCTGTTCGCGCAGGAAGTCCCCGAAATCTACGACGGCATCATCGAGATCAAGGCCGCGGCCCGCGACCCGGGTTCGCGCGCGAAGATCGGCGTCATCAGCTACGATGGTTCGATCGACCCCGTCGGCGCCTGCGTCGGCATGAAGGGCAGCCGCGTGCAGGCGGTCGTCCAGGAAATGCAGGGCGAAAAGATCGACATTATCCCCTGGTCCGAAGACACCGCGACCTTCGTCGTCAACGCGCTCCAGCCCGCGACGGTGCAGCGCGTCGTCATCGACGAGGATGACAGCCGTATCGAAGTCGTCGTTCCCGACGACCAGCTCAGCCTCGCGATCGGCCGCCGCGGCCAGAATGTCCGTCTCGCCAGCCAGCTCACCGGCAGCCAGATCGACATCATGACCGAGGCCGACGCGAGCGAGAAGCGGCAGCGCGAATTCGTCGAACGCTCGACGATGTTCCAGGAAGAGCTCGACGTCGACGAAACGCTCGCACAGCTGCTCGTCGCCGAAGGCTTCGGCGAACTCGAGGAAGTCGCCTATGTGCCGCTCGACGAACTGGCGAGCATCGAAGGCTTCGACGAGGAACTGGCGCAGGAACTGCAGAGCCGCGCCGCCGAAGGGCTCGAACGCCGCGAGGAAGCCTCGCGCGCCGAACGCCGCGAACTGGGTGTCGAGGATGCGCTCGCCGACATTCCGCACCTGACCGAAGCGATGCTCGTCGTGCTCGGCAAGGCCGGGATCAAGACGCTCGACGATCTCGCCGACCTCGCGACCGACGAGCTGATCGCCAAGAAGCGCACCGACAACCGTCGCGGCCCGGCGCGCAGCGAGCGCGCCGAGGACAAGGGCGGCGTACTCGGCGAATATGGCCTGAGCGAAGAGCAGGGCAACGAGATCATCATGGCGGCGCGTGCGCACTGGTTCGACGACGAACCCGAAGCGGCTGCGCCTGCCGAAGCCGGGCCCGCGGCGGAGCCGCAAACCGGGGAGGCCGCCGATGCGGACCCCGCGCAATGATCAGCTGAGCGAAACCGACCGCGCAAAGGGGCGCGGCCACCATGTGCCCGAGCGGCGCTGCGTCGTGACCGGTGAGGTTTCGCCGGCGGAGCAGCTCGTGCGCCTCGCGCTCGGCCCCGACGGCAGCATCGCCCCCGATGTTCATGGCAAGGCGCCGGGGCGCGGCGCGTGGATCGGCGTGACGCGCGCCGACCTCGAAGTCGCGCAGGCCAAGGGCAAGCTCAAGGGCGGGCTCGCGCGCGCACTTCACGAGGGCAATTTCGCGATCCCCGACGATCTTGGCGAGCGGATCGAGGCACAGCTTCGCCGCGCGACGCTCGACCGTTTGGGGCTGGAATCGCGCGCGGGCACGCTGATCAGCGGCAATGACAAGATCGAGCAGGCGGCGCGCCGGGGGCAGGTCCGCATGCTCCTCCACGAGAGCGATGCGGGC
>CBJKNR010000569.1:0-1627 GCA_966417555.1 uncultured Sphingopyxis sp. | reverse complement strand
GGCTGCGGGCGCGCTGGTGTGGACCCAGCCGCAATGCGCGGGCGGGCCCTTCGCGTCGCTCGATCCGGTCGTCGTCCAATATTGGTACCGCAACGTCCAGGAGGGCCAGCCGCTGTGGATGGCAAAACCGCATGACGCAATCCACGTGCTTGTGCCCTCGCTTGTCGGGCTCGCGGGTTCGATATTCGCGTGGCGAAGCTGCGCCGCAGCCGCCGATCGCCGCAACTGGGCGACGATCATCGTCGCACTGGCCGGCGCGGCGGCGCTGTCGCTGCTCGTCTTTCGCAGCGTCTCGACCGCGCATCTCTTTGCCTTGCCCGGATGCGCCTGGCTTGGCCTGCGCGCCTGGACGTGGGCGCGAACGATCACCTCGACCGTGCCGCGCATCCTCGCATCGGTGATGGCGACGCTGACGCTGCCGCTGCTCGGCAGCATGGCGGTGGCCGCCGTGCTGACGCCAGTGGTTCCCGCGCTGCGCGACGGGGAAAAAAGGGCAGCCGCGGAGGCGCGGGAAGCCAATCGTTACAGGTCGAACTGCCTCGACCCCGCGGCGATCGCCGACCTCAACCGGCTCGGGACCACGACGCTCCTGACCCCGATCGACCTTGGCGCGCCGCTGGTCTTCTGGACGCGACACAACCTCGTCGCGACGCCGCACCATCGCAACAAGGACGCCATGGCCGATACGATCCGCGCCTTCGCTGGCGATCCGGCCAAGGCCGAGGCGCTGGTGCGCAGGCAGCAGGCGACGCTGATCGTCGCTTGCCGCACCGCCAATGATTTCGCCAAATATCGCCGTGCACGCAAGGATTCGCTCGCCGCCGCGCTTTATGCGGGGATGCCGCCGGCGTGGCTCGAGGCGGTGCCGATCCGCTCGCGCGCGGGGCTGGCGGTGTGGCGGGTGAAGCCCCGAGAATGATCACATTTGAAAAGATAGTGTGTCCCCGCGAAGGCGGGGATCCATCATACGCCGGCTCGAAATAGCACCGACCGGAGATGGGCTCCCGCCTTCGCGGGAGCACACAGCTTATTCAATTTGATCATATATCAGGCCGCACGAAATTTCAGCGCCGCCCCGTTCATGCAATAGCGTTTGCCGGTGGGCTTCGGCCCGTCGTTGAAGACATGGCCAAGGTGGCCGCCGCAGCGCCGGCAATGGACTTCGGTGCGGGCATAGCCGAGGTCATGGTCGGTCGAGGTTCCGACAGCGCCCTTCAAGGGCGCCCAGAAGCTCGGCCAGCCGGTGCCGCTGTCGAACTTGGTCCGGCTCGAATAGAGCGGCAGCGCGCAGCCCGCGCAGGCAAAGATGCCCGCCCGCTTTTCCCTGTCGAGCGGGCTGGTGAAGGCGCGCTCGGTCGCCGCCTCGCGCAATACGCGATATTGCAGCGGCGACAGGCGCTTTTTCCATTCGGCGTCGGAGAGCTGCCAGCCCGCCTGCGCCTTCGGCCGCGCCGATCTGGCGAAGAGCATCGGCGCGCCGATGATGGCGCCGCCGAGCGCGAGTCCGCCGAGAAGATAACGACGTTCGATCATGTCTTCGATACGTATGGCGCCGCCGCGGGGTTACAAGCGCGCGTCAATATTTCCCGATTTGCACCGGCAGCGTGCGGAAGCCGTGGACGAAGCA
>CBJKNR010000568.1:0-1650 GCA_966417555.1 uncultured Sphingopyxis sp. | reverse complement strand
TCGACGCCAAGGGAAACATCACGATCGTCGAGGTCAAGGTCAGCCGTGCCGACCTGCACGGCGACGGCAAATGGCCCGACTATTGCGACTGGTGCGACCGCTTCTACTGGGCGCTCGCAGCGGGACTCGACCCCGCGATTCTGGAGACCGAGGACTATCGTCCCGGAACCTCGGGACTGATCGTCGCGGACCGCTATGGCGCGGCGGTCGTGCGCGAAGCCGCGAACTGCAACCTCGCCCCCGCGCGGCGCAAGGCCGAGCTGCTGCGGATCGGGCGGATCGCGATGCGGCGTTCGATGATTGCCGCCGATCCCGAGCTGGCGGCCGGGTGGATAGAGGGCTAGCCTCTCCCAACCCGTCATTGCGAGGAGCCGAAGGCGACGCGGCAATCCAGAGCCCCCGTAAACCGCTCTGGATTGGTTAGCCTACGGCCGCCTTCGGCCCGCTACGCTCGCAATGACGAAAGGGATTAGGCGCTGCGCGCCTGCATCCGCGCCAGATAACGTGCGAGGATGTCGATCTCGAGATTGACCGGGCGGCCCGCCGCCGCCTCGTCGAGCGTCGTCATCTCCTGCGTATGCGGGATGATGTTGAGCGTGCAATGCGCCTCGCCATTCGGCTGGTCGGCGACCTCGTTTACCGTCAGCGACACGCCATCGACGGTGATCGAGCCCTTGGGGGCGATATGCGGCGCGAGCGACGCCGGGGCCGCGACGGTCACCGTGACGCTGTCGCCCACGGGTTCGACCGACACGATCCGGCCGATGTCGTCGACATGGCCGGTGACGATGTGTCCGCCGAGCTCGTCGCCGACCCTGAGCGCGCGCTCGAGGTTGAGGCGGCGGCCCTGATCCCACATGCCGGGTGCCGTGCGCGCGAGGGTTTCGCCGCTTGCGTCGATCGCGAACCAGTGGCCCGTCGCGTCCTGCCCCTTGTCGACGACGGTCAGGCATGCGCCCGAACAGGCGATCGACGCCCCAAGGTCGATCGTCGCGGTGTCATAGGCGGTGCCGATGACGAGCCGTGTGTCGCCACGCTCCTCGCGGCTGCGGATGGTGCCGATGTCGGTGATGATGCCGGTGAACATATGGTCCTCAGATTGTCCTGATGCGCTCGTAGACGTCGAGCCGGTCGCTGCCAAGCATGCGGCTGTCGGCAAGCCGCCAGCGGCCGTGGGCGGCGACGAGATCGGCAAGGCCGATGTCGCCAAGGGCAGGCCTGCCGCCGCCGATCAGGATCGGCGCACGGTAGAGCAGAAGCCGGTCGACGCGGTCGGCGGCGAGGAAGGCCGACGCGGCGCCCGCGCCGCCCTCGACCAGCAGCGAATCGACGCCCTCGATCGATTCGGGCGAGCCGACGCCGATCCAGCCGTCGGGTGCCTCACCGCTGGTCAGTAGCAGCTTCTGCGGACTGCGATCTTCGAGGCCCGGCAGGCGCACATCGAGCTTGGGTGCATCGGCGCCCAGCGTGCCGCGCCCGACGAGGATCGCCTGATGCTGCGCGCGTTCGAGATGGCCGTGCGCACGCGCACGCTCGCCGGTGATCCAGCGGCTCGCCCCGTCGGCGCGCGCGATGCAGCCGTCGAGCGACATCGCAAGCTTGAGCGTGACGAACGGCCGTCCCTCTGCCCGCCGCGTCCACCAGGGCGCC
>CBJKNR010000567.1:0-1660 GCA_966417555.1 uncultured Sphingopyxis sp. | reverse complement strand
AACCCTCGATCATGTCTGCAAAGTGAGTCATGGAGGCGCCTTAGCATAGGTAGAGAGGTTGAGAAGAGCCGCGTGCACGACTATGTGGGCGCCATGAACGCTCCCGCATCGCCCGTACAGCCCGCATCGACTCCCGGCCCCACCAGTTCGGGCCAGCGCGCGCGCAAGCCCGACTGGATCCGCGTCAAGGCGCCGACCAGCCCGGGCTATGCCGAAACGCGCAAGCTGATGCGCGAATTGAACCTGCACACGGTGTGCGAGGAAGCGGCCTGTCCGAACATCGGCGAATGCTGGACCAAGAAGCATGCGACGGTGATGATTCTCGGCGACACCTGCACGCGCGCCTGCGCCTTTTGCAACGTGAAGACCGGCATGCCGCGCCCGGTCGACCTGCTCGAGCCCGAGCATACCGCGATCGCGGCGGCGAAGATGGGGCTCGGCCACATCGTCATCACCTCGGTCGACCGCGACGACCTGCCCGACGGCGGCGCGAGCCAGTTCGTCAAGGTGATCGAGGCACTGCGCCGCGAAACGCCGCAGACGACGATCGAAATCCTCACCCCCGATTTCCGCAACAAGCCCGAAAGCGCGGTCGCGGCGATCGTCGACGCGCGTCCCGACGTCTATAATCACAACCTCGAAACCGTCCCGCGGCTCTATCCGACGATCCGCCCGGGTGCGCGCTACTATGCGTCGCTGCGCCTGCTCGAAAGCGTCAAGCGCCGCGATCCGTCGATCTTCACCAAGTCGGGCATCATGCTCGGCCTCGGCGAGGAACGGATGGAGGTCCACCAGGTGATGGACGACATGCGCAGCGCCGACATCGATTTCATGACGATGGGGCAATATCTCCAGCCGACACCGAAGCATGCAAAGGTCGCGGAGTTCGTTACCCCGCAGGCGTTCGACGCCTATGCGCAGATCGCGCGCGCCAAGGGTTTCCTGCAGGTCGCTTCGTCGCCTCTGACCCGTTCGAGCTATCACGCCGGCGATGATTTCGAACGGATGCGCGCCGCGCGCGAGGCGCAACTGGCACGCGCCAGGGCGGACTGATTGCCGAGGCATCACGAAACGCGCGAGTTGCCGTACAGCGACGAACAGATGTTCGCGCTCGTCACCGACATCGCGCGCTATCCCGAATTCCTGCCGTGGGTCGTCGCGCTCCGCATCCGCGACGACAGCGAGCATGAAACCGTCGCCGACATGATCGTCGGCTTCAAGGGGCTGCGCGAAAGCTTTTCGTGCCGCGTCCACAAGCAGCGGCCGCACGAGGTCATCGTCAGCTATATCGACGGGCCGATGAAGCACCTTGGCAACGAGTGGCATTTCCGGCCCAATGGAAACGGCGGCTGCCGCGTCGATTTCATGGTCGATTTCTCGTTCCGCAGCCGCATGTTCGAGGCGCTGGCAGGACAGATGTTCGACAAGGCGCTCAGGAAGATGATCGCCGCGTTCGAAACGCGCGCCGATGAACTTTATGGTGCAGGAAGGGTGATATCCTCCGACGGCCGCAGCTCGTCCTTGTCGGGTTGAAGCAGGTCGAGCGCGAACAGCGTAGCATTATGGCGGATCTTCGCCCGATCGGTCGATTCGAACGGGACGCGCGGGGTGAAATAATCGTCGGGATCCTGCCCGCGCAGCGCGCGTGCAAAAACGACCT
>CBJKNR010000566.1:0-1665 GCA_966417555.1 uncultured Sphingopyxis sp. | reverse complement strand
CCATGCCGGGGCATGCCGCGACGGGGGTCGGCGCAGCGGTCTGGACCAGCGCGCCGGTCGTCGCATTGGCGGCCATGAAGGTATAGCCCGAGGTCTTGTACTGCTTGTCGAGCAGATTCTTGCCGAACACGCCGATGCTCCAGCGATCGTCGGGCGCGGTGTAGACGAGGCTCGCATCCCACAGCGCGAACCCCTTCTGGTCGATATAGGGGTTCGGAATCTCGAACTGATAGGTCTTGCTGCGATAGGAAACCGTCGTCGAAAAGCTGATATCGCCGTCGCCGACCGGGGCCGAATAGGCGAGCGTACCGCTTGCGGTCCATTTGGGCGTATTCTGTACTTCGCGGAAATCGGCGACGTCGGTCGGCACGCTCGCGATATTGGTGATATATTCCTTATAGTCGGCATCGATATAGCCGAGTGCAGTCGAGAAGGTCAGCCGGTCGCCCGGGGTCGCCATATCCTGACCGAGGCGCGCGCGGCCCTCGAATTCGAGCCCCTTGAACTTCGCCTTGCCTGCGTTCGACACGACGCCGCAGAAGGTCGGCAGCCCCGCCACCGTGCAGGCAACCGACCCCGGAATCTGGACATCGGTATAGTCGGCGTAGAAGCCCGCGAGCGCGACGTTGAGGGCGCCGCCCAGCAGGCTGCCCTTGTAACCGAGTTCATAGCTTTCGACCTTTTCGGGGCGGAAGCCGAGGAAGTCGGCGACCTCCTCATTGGTCGGGCGGCCGGGGATCGCGGCGGGCGCGTTGGCGCCGACGCCGCGCGGGTCGAAGCCGCCGCCCTTGAAGCCCTGCGAATAGCTGGCGTAGAAATTATGATCGGGGGTCGGCTTGTACGACAGCGAGACGCGCGGCGTGAATTTGTTGAAGCTGCGGCTGCCGTTGAAATCGGTGCTCGGCGCGCCGAAGGCGACACCCGCGCCGCCGAAGACGGGCGAACCGCCGCCGAGATAATTCTGGCGCAGGATATGCGCCTCGCGCTTGTCCCACGTGTAGCGGCCGCCGACCGACAGGCTGAACTGGTCGGTGAAATCATAGGTGAAGTCGCCGAAGACCGCGAAAGTGGTCGTGTCGACATCGGCCTCGGTAAAGGCGGTGAGCCCCGCGACATTGTTGAAGATGCGCACGTCGAACAAGGTGTCGGCCTTGGCATCGAGATAATAGAAGCCGAGCAGACCCTTGAGCCTGTCGCCCTCGTAGAGCAGCTGGAATTCCTGGCTCAGCTGTTCGTTGAAATAATAGCCGGGGACGTCGACATCGACCGCAGGCAGCGCGTCGAAGTCGATCGGCGTTGCCGAATTATCCTTGCGCCACGCGCTGATCGAACGGAGCGTCACCGTGTCGCTGAGTTCGGCGGTGACGTTCATCGCGAGGCCGTAAGCCTCGATATCCTGCTTCGGATCATTGAGCCCGCCGCGGCTGTCGTAGACGTCGTCGAGCACCGGCGCGCCCGACTTCAATCCTGCGATCAGGCGGTGACCGCCGCGCGGGTCGCTCTTGTCCTTCGAATAGTCGCCGGTGATGCGGATCAGCACAGGCGCGTCATAGCCGCCGAGTTCGACGGTGCCGCGGCCGGCCCAGACATCCTTGTTATAATTTTCGCGGCCGTTGGTGAGATTGTCGCCGACGACCTGGAACCGCCACGGGCCGTACGTAACCG
>CBJKNR010000565.1:0-1675 GCA_966417555.1 uncultured Sphingopyxis sp. | reverse complement strand
GCCGCCCGCGATCAGCCCGGCGACATGCGCCATGTCGACCATCAGCAGCGCGCCGACGTCATCGGCGATGGCGCGGAAGCGCGCGAAGTCGAGCGTGCGCGGATAGGCCGAGCCGCCCGCGATGATCAGCGCGGGGCGATGCTCTTTCGCCAGCGCCTCGACCTGGTCGAAATCGACGAGATGGTCGTCGGGGCGCACGCCATATTGCACCGCGTTGAACCATTTGCCCGACATGGCGGGCGCCGCGCCATGGGTCAGGTGCCCGCCGGCGTCGAGGCTCATGCCGAGGATCGTCGCGCCGGGCTTGGTCAGCGCGAGCATCACCGCGCCGTTCGCCTGCGCGCCCGAGTGCGGCTGGACATTGGCATAGCCGCAGTCGAAGAGCTGCTTCGCCCGGTCGATCGCGAGCTGCTCGACCTCGTCCGACGGGGCACAGCCCTGATAATAGCGGCGGCCGGGATAGCCTTCGGCATATTTGTTGGTGAAAACGCTGCCCTGCGCCTCGAGCACCGCCTTCGAGACGATATTCTCCGACGCGATCAGCTCGATCTGATATTGCTCGCGTTCGAGTTCATGTTTCATCGCCGCCGCGACTGCGGGGTCGACGGTGCCGACGCCGTCGGTGAAATAGCCGGCCGATTTGATGGGCTTGTCGAGAGTTTCGGTGGTCATCGGCTGGTCTCCAGTTGGGGCGGATTGGACAATTTGTCGACACGGCGCGCGTGGCGGTCGCCGGCGAAGTCGGTGGTCAGAAAGGCGTCGAGGCACGCTTTCGCCATGTCGACGCCGATCAGTCGCGCGCCCATCGCAATGACGTTCGCATCATTATGCTCCCGCGCCAGCTTCGCCGACAGCGGCTCTGACACCCGCGCGCAGCGGGCGGCGGGGTTGCGGTTGACCGAGATCGAGATGCCGATGCCCGATCCGCAGAGCGCGACACCGCGTGTCGCGCGACCCTCGGCGATCGCCTCGGCAAGCCGGTAGCCATAATCAGGATAATCGACGCTTTCGGGACCGTTGGTGCCGAGATCCTCGACCTCGTGCCCCTGTTCGCGCAGCCAGTCGGCAAGCACGGCCTTGAGCTCGTAAGCGGCGTGGTCGGAGGCGATGGCGATGCGCATGGTGCGGCTCCCGCGGGGTCTAAGGGAATCGATGAGCGGCCTTTAGGCGAAGCCGCACGGATTGGCCATAAGCGAGGTGGCAAATTTGTGACGGCGCCGATAAAGCCGCCCCATGTCCGACACGATCATGTCCATCCTGATGCTGACCGGCGTGCTGCTGACCGGCGGCGCCGTTCTGGTCTTCCGAAAGGGGGATCGTCGCCGCGCGCTGCTCATGCTGATCGCCGCACTGGTGATGTTCGCCAATGTCGCGATCTGGCTGGTGCCGGTGAAATAGGCTTATCGTCATTGCGAGGAGCCGAAGGCGACGCGGCAATCCAGGGGTGGCATCACACCGCTCTGGATTGCTTCGCTTCGCTCGCAATGACGAGGCTGTTTGAATCAGCGGATCGGCGAATCGGGCGCGAGCCGCATATCGAGATAATTGTCGAGCGACTTCATCAACTGGTCGAGCTCATGCTCGAAGAAATGGTTGGCGCGCGGGATCTCGTCGTGATGGATCGTGATGCCCTTCTGCGTGCGCAGCTTGTCGACCAGCTTCTGCACCGCGCTCG
>CBJKNR010000564.1:0-1688 GCA_966417555.1 uncultured Sphingopyxis sp. | reverse complement strand
AACATAACCCTCACCCGACCAGTCGAACGACCAGCTCTCCATGTTCGCCCCGCCAGATAAACGCGACAAGGAAGACAGCGCGCCGGAGCCGACAAGCCGCGTCATCAATGCTGAAAGCGGAGCGGAAATTTCACTCATACTGCTGGTCGCACCCGCACGCGCGCCTCATCCCGCGCAGGATTTCGGTTCCCGTTCCACATATTCACCGCCTTCGCATCTTACTTAGAATACTAAGCATATCGCGTGAAAGCCGACCGGGCAAGAGCGGCGGGCGATGCACGTGAAGATTGGTGCCCGGCCCCTGTTGGGCTAAGGCAATATTCAGGATTGCATGACAGAAGGTCAGTGGGGACCAGGGGGAGGCATCATGTTCAATGTCCTCGAATGCATGGTCTATCAGCACGACCTGCGCTTTGTGCTGCTTGCCGCGCTCGTCTGCATCCTCGGGAATATCTGCCTGTTTGCCGTGCTCAACCGGTCGACGCATTGCGTCGAGACAAGGCGGCGGCATTGGCTGGTCGTGGCCGCTATCGCCGAGGGCATCGGCGTATGGGCGACCCACTTCGTCGCGATGCTGGCGTATCGCGGAGCGATGCCGATCCAGTTCGACTTCGGCCTCACCCTATTGTCCGTCACCATCGCGATCGGCTTTTTCTGGTGCAGCTTCCGTTTGCTCGGCAAGATGCCCGATACAAGGCGCAGCGCCGCGGCCGGCGCAATTGCGGCATTCGGCGTCGCCGCGATGCACTTCACCGGGATGGCGTCGATCGTCGCACCCGCCCGCGTCACCTACGACCTCGTCCCCATCATCGTCTCGCTAGGGCTTGCGGGGCTGTGCTTCTTCGTCGCTTTCCTCGCCTTTGCGAAGATGCCCGGCTGGCGACGCGTCGTGGTCCCGGCGACCTTTTCGGTGCTCGCGATCGTCGCCCTGCACTTCACGGCCATGTCGGCGACCACGCTTGTCCCCGATCCGACACGCGGCGCCGGATTGACGGAAGTTACCAGCCACGGCTGGCTCGTGCCGGCGATCGTGCTCGCCAACCTCATGCTGGTCGCGCTCGCGCTTACCGGCTCGCTCGTCGACCGCTGGCTCACCGATGCCAACGGCCTCGCTGATGCGACGCTCGAGGCGCTCGCCATCACCCACGACGGGCGTATCGTCGAGGTCAACGCGCGGCTTTGCTCGCTGCTTGGCGTCAGCACCGGCGCGATCGTCGGCAGTTCGCCATCGGACTGGTTCGTCGCGGCCGATGGCAGCGCGTTCGAGCCGCCCGAAGGCCATTCGGCCGAGGCCCGCGTGCGCAATAGCAGCGACGAAGATCATATCCTCGAAATCGCGACCCAGACGATCGAATATCGCGGCCGCAGTTGCCAGGTCCTCGCGATCCGCGACCTGTCCGATCGCAAGCGCGCGCAGCGCGCGATCGAGCATCTCGCGTCGCATGACCCGCTGACCGACCTGTCGAACCGTGCCCACTTCGCCCGCGCGCTCGACGCCGCGATCGACGCCAAAAGGCCCTTTGCGCTGCACGCGCTCGACCTCGACCGGTTCAAGGCGGTCAACGACATCTTCGGCCATGGCGCGGGCGACGAGATATTGCGCCGTATCGCCGATATATTGCGGGCGGCCGTACGCGCCGACGATATCGTCGCCCGCATCGGCGGCGACGAGTTCCTGATTCTCCAGA
>CBJKNR010000563.1:0-1698 GCA_966417555.1 uncultured Sphingopyxis sp. | reverse complement strand
CGTCATCGCGCTCGCGACGCGGCTGGCCGGCGGTTGACCCGCGTTGCCCTGCCGCGGGGCAGGGTGTAGGGGGGCGCCAAGGCTGCGCCATATAAGGAAATGCCATGACTGCTCCCATCCGCGAGAATCTCTCGGGCCTCGACCTGCGCGCCGAAATCGAGCGTCTCCGCAAGGAACGCAACGCTGTCATCCTCGCGCATTATTACCAGAAGCCCGAAATCCAGGATCTCGCCGATTTCGTCGGTGACTCGCTCGAGCTGTCGCGCAAGGCGGCCGACACCGACGCCGACGTCATCGCCTTTTGCGGCGTCAAGTTCATGGCCGAGACCGCGAAGATCCTGAGCCCGCAGAAGACGGTGATCCTGCCCGACATGGACGCGGGCTGCAGCCTCGAGGACAGCTGCCCGCCCGAACAGTTCAAACGCTTCCGCGAGGCGCACCCCGACCATATCGCGCTGACCTATATCAATTGCTCGGCCGCGGTGAAGGCGCTCAGCGACATCATCGTCACCTCGTCGAGCGCCGAGACGATCATCAGCCAGATTCCCGAGAGCCAGAAGATCATCTTCGGCCCCGACCGCCATCTCGGCGGCTATCTCAACCGCAAGTTCGGCCGCGACATGCTGCTGTGGCCGGGCGTGTGCATCGTGCACGAGGCGTTCAGCGAGACCGAGCTGCTGAAGCTCAAGGCGCAGCACCCGGGCGCGCCGGTCGCGGCGCACCCCGAATGCCCGCCGCATATCGTCGATCACGCCGACTATGTCGGGTCGACCAGCGGCATTTTGCAATTCGCGAAGAGCTTTCCCGGCGACACGCTGATCGTCGCGACCGAGCCGCACATCATCCACCAGATGGAACTCGCGCTGCCCGAGAAGAATTTCATCGGCGCACCCGGAGCCGACGGCAACTGCAACTGCAACATCTGCCCCTATATGGCGCTCAACACGATGGAGAAGCTCTATCTCGCGCTGCGCGACCTCCAGCCGCAAATCGAGATGGAAGAGGGCCTCCGCCTCGCCGCGCGCAAGAGCCTCGACCGCATGCTCGAAATGGCATCGGGGACGGTCGGCAAGGGCGATCTCGGCAAGCGCTAGGGCGGTGTCTCGGGCGAGGCTGCCCGGTTCGATGTTGCATTTGCGGAAAATGATATAAGTTCCGCCCCCTAAGGCGCGAGTCTCGCCCCCGTGCGAGCGTCGAACGGCGAATTCTTGCGCCCGAGCAGGAGGGTTGTCGCATGGCAGAAGATTGGCTGGCGGATGTCAGGAAATATGTCGCGGACGCTGACGAGACGGTCGTGTCGGCGATCGTCAAATATCTTGGCATTGCACTCAGAAACCGCGATTCCTCGCTTGTTTCCTTCACCGACAAGAAAGAAACTGACCGCGTTCGCGAAAATTTCCTCAAGAAGAAGCTGGGGCTGACAGACGACGACGCTACGCTCGATGCGGCGATCGCCAGTATCGGCGAACGGATGAAGGGCGACACGACAAAGAATCGCGTCACGGTCTATTACCTTCTTGCGCAACATTTCGGCCTGCTCTCGCTGTTCGGCGGGGTGGCGGGTGTCGCCGGTGCGGCCGCCGCCGCTGCCGGATTGGCCGCGGCAGGCGGATCGGGCGGTGATGCGGAAAAGGACGACGACGACGCTGCGCCCGCAACACCGCTCGCTGCGGCAGGTCTTGGGGCCGGTGCCGCGGT
>CBJKNR010000562.1:0-1713 GCA_966417555.1 uncultured Sphingopyxis sp. | reverse complement strand
CCGCGGCCTCGCGCCAAAGCACCTCCGTCAGCGCTTCGCGCTGCCACCTCCCCATGCCTGCGGCACAGGGAGGAGCAATCCCGACCTTAAAGCCACAAAAGCCCCGCATGCACGCATCGAATTTGTGTCCTTTGTGGCTTTAGCGGATCGGGTGCCGCCGCTTAAGGAGACAAAAGATACGCACGTGCAGCGCGAAACTGTCTCTTTTGTCGCCTTAAGCGAAGGCACGAATATCGACGAAATCAAAGAGCCGGAATGGAGGCTGGCACAGCAAAATAATGTAGGAAAGCGGTATCTGCGTCCGCTTCCCTTCCTTCATAAAGTAGCGTTTCGACCGTCGCGGCGTGTTTCGGCCCTTATCCGCTCCATCAGCCCATCATAGATGCGGTTCATGAAATTCCGGGCTTCGATCGGTTCCTTGAACTCAAGGGCGATTGAAAATCCGTCGTACAGCGACGGGCGAATGTCATTCACGGCCCCCGCGGAGGTATGCCAATCTCGCCATTCCTTTAGCAGGGCTCGCTTATGCTCAAGCGAGCCATCGTTCAGGGCCGCATCGATGGCACCCGACAAGGAGCCATGGATGATGTCGAAATCCTCGTTGAAATAGCCCAGTATCAGGTTCGAAAGCAGCGGCCACTGTTGCTCGGCAAACTTTCGGCGCTCTCGTCTTGCCCTGCCCATAAGATCAACTTGTCACGCTTTCATAACGACCGCAATCGGCCGAATCACCTTCGTCATCCCGGACTTGATCCGGGATCCATTTTTCCAGCGTTGGCGTGGATGGACCCCGGATCAAGTCCGGGGTGACGACCGAAGAAGATCACGACGGGGAAGCGTCCCGCTCAACACTCCACCACACTGACCGCCAGCCCGCCCTTCGACGTTTCCTTATATTTGTCGCGCATGTCGCGGCCCGTCTGCAGCATTGTCGCGATCACCGTGTCGAGGCTGACGACGTGCGTGCCGTCGCCGATCATCGCGATGCGGCTGGCGTCGATCGCCTTGATCGCGCCCATCGCGTTGCGTTCGATGCACGGGATCTGCACCAGCCCGCCGATGGGATCGCAGGTGAGCCCCAGATTGTGCTCCATGCCGATCTCGGCGGCGTTTTCGACTTGCGCGTTGGTGCCGCCGAGCGCCGCGGTCAGCCCCGCCGCCGCCATCGAGCAGGCGACGCCGACTTCGCCCTGGCAGCCGACCTCGGCGCCCGAGATGCTGGCGTTGCGCTTGTAGAGCGCGCCGATCGCACCGGCGGCGAGCAGGAAGGTGCGCACGCCCTTCGCATCGCCGCGATAGCTGCGCCTATAATAGCGGATTACCGCAGGGATGATCCCCGCCGCGCCGTTGGTCGGCGCGGTGACGACCTTGCCGCCCGCGGCATTTTCCTCATTCACCGCCATCGCCCACAGGTTGATCCAGTCCATCATCGCCATCGGGTCGGACAGATTCGCCTCGTGCCGTTCGCGGATGTCGGCGGCAATCTGCGGCGCGCGGCGCTTGACCTTGAGCCCGCCGGGCAGCACCCCTATGCTCGAACAGCCCGCGTCTATCGACGCGTCCATAGCATGAGCAATTGCATCGAGCCCAGCCTCGACCTCGGCGAGGCTGCGGTGCGCGAGCTCATTCTCGAGCATCATCTCGGCAAAGCTTTTGCCCGAGGCCGCGCCCATTTCCAGAAGATCGGCGCCCGAGGTGAAGGCGAAGGGCAAT
>CBJKNR010000561.1:0-1727 GCA_966417555.1 uncultured Sphingopyxis sp. | reverse complement strand
GGGTCGTCTCGTGCGTCGAGGACGCGATCGCCGCCACGTGGGTCGAGGGCGCACGGGATCCTCACGCGCGCGGCGTGCGGTCGCGGACGACGGTGCGGCGGGTCCGCTGCACGCCCGACGGCTTTTCGAATTTCACGAGCAGCGCCGCCTTGCCGCCGATCAGGCGGCGCGCTTCGGCGACATCCTCGGGCCGCTGGACGAACGACAGCGCGATCCAGTCGACATGCTGCTCGAGCGCGAAGGCGAGGTCCTTGCGGTCCTTTTCGGTCAGCGCCGCGAGCGGGACGACGACGTCGGGGACGTTGACGCCCTTGCGGTCCGAAATCTTGCCGCCGACCTCGACCACCGTTTCGATCCGGCCGGGCGCGACGCTCTTCACGCGCAGTACCAGCTTGCCGTCGTCGACGAGGAGCCGCGTATCGGGTTCGAGCGCGGCGAAGAGCTCGGGGTGCGGCAGATGGACGCGGGTCGCGTCGCCTGGCGCCGTGTCGGTATCGAGGATGAAGGGCTTGCCCTTCACCAGCTCGGCGGGGCCGTCCCTGAAGGTCCCGACCCGCAGCTTCGGCCCCTGCAGGTCGACAAGGATCGTCGTCGGGCGGCCGGTATCCTTTTCCAGCGCGCGGATCGCGGCGATCACCTTCGCATGGCCTGCGTGGTCGCCATGGCTCATGTTGACGCGGAAGGCATCCGCGCCCGCACGGTGCAGCTGCGCGATCATCTCGGCATTGGCGCTCGCGGGACCAAGGGTCGCGAGGATGCGGACCTTGCGCTGGCGGGGGGTAAAGCTCTGAACCACAAATGCTCCGATGGCTGGGATTGGCTGGGTCGGGGGGACGCCAGGGCAATGGCGCCTTGATGCAGTCTAGGCAACAACCGTATAGCTATTCAATCATTCTACGGAGGAACCATGTCCTGCAGCGACGATCAGACGACCGGCAATGACGCCCTCGACACCCTCGACGATGCGGTCGCCGCCGCGGCGTTCCGCCGCCTCGTCCGCCTGCTTCAGCATCGCAGCGATGTGGCGAACATCGACCTGATGGGGCTCGCCGGCTTTTGCCGCAACTGCCTCGGCGACTGGATCGCCGAGGCCGGCGATATGGACAAGGAAGCCGGCCGCGCGATCGTCCACGGCATGTCGACCGCGGAGTGGAAAGCGCTGCATCACGTCGCCGCCACGCCCGAACAGCTCGCGCGGATGGAAGAAAGCATGGCGAAGAATCCCTGACGCCGCTAATCGGGCGCCGAGGCGATTCTCGCCACACAATCATCCAATCCAGCGGAGTATAAAATGAGCGAAGCCACCGTGTCCGACGAACAGCTGCGTCTTTTCATCGAGCGCATCGAGCGTCTGGAAGAAGAGAAAAAGGGCATCGCCGACGACATCCGCGACACCTATAATGAGTCGAAGTCGCAGGGTTACGACCCCAAGATCATGCGCCAGATCGTGCGCCTTCGCAAACTGCCGCCGCACGACCGCAAGGAAATGGAAGCGATTCTCGACGTCTATAAATCGGCGCTCGGGATCGACTGACACCAAGCCCCGCAACCATCAGGAGAGTGACGATGTTCAGCACCACGACCAACGCTGTCGAAGGCCATCCGGTCCGCGAATATCTGGGCATCGTCACCGGCGAGGTGATCGTCGGCGCCAACCTGTTCCGCGACCTGTTCGCGAGCATCACCGACATCGTCGGCGGCCGCTCGGGCAAATATGAGGATGTCCT
>CBJKNR010000560.1:0-1739 GCA_966417555.1 uncultured Sphingopyxis sp. | reverse complement strand
GGCATGGTGCTGGTCTTCGCCGGGCCGATGCGCGGCGCCGCGGGGCTTACCGCTGCGGCCGCGCTGCGGGCAGGGGCGGGCTACGTTGTGCTCGACGGCAGCGAGCGGGCCCCCTTTTCGGCGATCATCACCGAGGGCGATGAAAAATTCGGCGAGCGGCTCGACGATCCGCGCGTCGGGGCGGTCGTGATCGGCCCCGGATTTCCGGCGGGCGACGAACTGCTTTTCGACATCGAGGCAGCGCTCGATTCGGGCAAGCCGCTCGTCCTCGACGCCGCCGCGATCGACGCGGCCCTGCCGCGCCTTTCCGAATCGCCGCGCAAGGCAATCCTGACGCCGCACGAAGGCGAGTTCGCGCGCGCCTTTCCGCAGCTTTACGGCAGCAAGATCGACCGCGCCAAAGCGGCCGCGGCGCGCACGCAGGCGGTGATTATCTACAAGGGTGCCGACACGATCATCGCCGCGCCCGATGGCCGCGTCGCGGCGGCTTGGCCGGGCAGCCCCTGGCTTGCGACGGCGGGAAGCGGCGACGTGCTTGCGGGTGCGTGCGGCGCGATGCTGGCGCGCGGTGGCGATCCGTTCGACGCCGCAATCGCCGCGGTGGGCTGGCATATTGCTCGCGCCACGCATATAGGCCCCGGCCTTGTAGCCGACGATATGGTCAGGGACTGAAATGAGTGAAACTGCGCTGATCGAGCGCATCGCCGCGCGCGGCGATGGCGTGACGGGCGACGGCCGCCATGTGGCGGGCGGCGTTCCCGGAGACCGCGTGCGCGACGACGGGATCATCATCCCGGGCCCGAACCGGACCGATCCCGTCTGCCGCCATTTCGGTAAATGCGGCGGCTGCCAGTTGCAGCATGTTGCCGAACCGGCGCTCGCCGACTTCGTGCGCGACCGGGTTGTCGGCGGGCTGGAGGGGCAGGACGTTCCCTATGGCGACGTGCGTCCCGCGCTTCTTTCGTCGCCGCAAAGTCGCCGGCGGGCGGCGCTTGCGGCGCTGCGGACGGGCAAGCAGGTCGCGATCGGTTTCAACGCCGCGCAGAGCAACCAGATCGTCGACATGCGCATGTGTCCGTTGCTGCTCCCCGAACTGTTCGCGCTGATCGAACCGGTGCGCGAATTGCTCGTCATGATCGCGCAGCCGCGGCGCCCGGTGAAGGTCAAGCTGCAGATGCTCGATCAGGGCGTTGAGCTGATTCTCGAGGGTGTGAAGGCCGAGGGGCTCGATGCCGCGATGGCGCTGCAGGATTTTGCCGGTGCGAACAATCTCGCGCGCTTTGCGATCGATCAGGGCGACGGGCTCGAAATATTGTGGCAGCCCGAACCGCCGACGATGCGCTTTGGCGACATATTGGTCGAGGTCCCGCCCTTCGCCTTTCTGCAGGCAACGACAGCGGGGCAGGCGGCGCTGGTCGATGCCGTGGCCGAAGCGATCGGCGATGCCGGAGCGGTCGCCGACCTGTTCGCGGGCGTCGGTACCTTCGCGCTGTCGGTGCAGGCGGGGCGCAAAGTCTATGCCGCCGAGGGCGCGCGCGATGCAATTGCTGCGCTCACGGGTGCGGCGAACCGCGCGCGGGCGCTGGTCGCGACCGAGCATCGCGACCTGTTCCGCCGCCCGCTGGTTCCCGCTGAGCTGGGTCGCTTTGGCGCTATCATTCTGGACCCGCCGCGCGCGGGGGCGGAGGAGCAGGTGAAGCAGCTCGCCCAGACGATGGGCGTCAAGCCCGAGACGCTCT
>CBJKNR010000559.1:0-1742 GCA_966417555.1 uncultured Sphingopyxis sp. | reverse complement strand
CCTGCAGCAGACGGACGTCCTTATAATCGATCTTGGGAGCATCCTTCGCGGAGAAGGGGCAGCTCTTGCGGCGGCGGAAAAAGGCGCGTGCCATGTGTTTTTATCCCTCTCTTACGCGAATTCGCGATCTTCGCGGCGCGGACGATCGCCACGCTCGCCACGGCCGCACTCACGGTCGCCACGGCGGCCGTCACGGTCACGGTCGCCACGACGCATCATCGCGGACGGACCCTGTTCGAGCTCGTCGACACGGATCGTCATGTAGCGGATGACGTCTTCGTTGATCGCGGTCTGGCGCTCGAGCTCGGCGACGACGCCCGCGGGGCCGTCGATATGGAGCATCACATAATGCGCCTTGCGGTTCTTGGCGATGCGATAGGCGAGGCTGCGCAGGCCCCAGGTCTCGGTCTTCACGACCTTGCCCTGATTGTCCTCGACGATCTTGGTGGCGGTTTCCGCCAGCGCGTCGACCTGGGCCTGGGCCAGATCCTGCCGCGCGAGAAACACATGCTCGTAAAGAGCCATGTTCGCGTCTTCCTTCTCTTGCCGATCGCTGACGCCGTGCCCATCACGACGCCCCTCCGGCTTTCTTCCGGCTTCTGGGTGTTTTCCAAAAGCAAGCGGGGCGGAGAGACAGGCTCCCGCCCCGGCTGAGCGGGCCTATGGCGGAAAAGGGCGCGAATGGCAAGTCTTTGCGACCGTCAGGCTGCCAGCATTCGAAACCGTAACATACAATCGGTTGAAAGTCTGTACTATCATGATAATCTGTAGAGAAGATGTCCGGTTGACATAAAAGGCAAGTTTGACATGACCGCCTATCGAGCCCGTATCGTTTCGGGGGGGCGTCTTCAGATTCCTGCGGATGTGCGCAGGGAGCTCGGCCTCTCGGATGGTGATGATGTCCGCCTCGAAATTGTCGATGGCGAATTGCGCGTGCGATCGTTCGACGCTGTCGTAAAGGCGGTTCAGGAAGAGGTGCGGCGATATGTGCCCGAGGGCGTCAGCCTCGTCGATGAACTGATCGCTGATCGGCGCGCGGAGGCGTCGCGTGAGTGACGTCATTCTCGATGCTTCTGCATTGCTAACGATTTTCCTTGCCGAGCCCGGAGCGGATCAGGCGCTGCGGGCCTTGCCAACGGCTGTGATCAGCGCGGTCAATCTCGTCGAAGTCGCGGCCAAGTTGCAGGAGCGCGGCATGCCCGATGACAGGGTCCGGGCCGCGATCGAAGCGCTTGAGTTGAACATCGTCGCGCTCGATTCCAGTCTGGCGATCGAAGCCGGCCTGTTGCGGGCGCACACCCGTAGCGCTGGCCTTTCGCTGGGCGATCGGGCCTGCCTCGCATTGGCGCGATCTCGCGGTGGAGTTGCTCTGACCGCCGATCGCGCATGGGAAAAGCTCGACATAGGCGTCTCCGTCGAACTCGTGCGCTGAGGCGGGCGGGCTTATGGCTTGCGCCGGCCGTGGCATTTTCCTAGTGCCGCACGCCATATTCCAAGGGAGCCGCCGATGCGCGCATTCATCTTTCCGGGGCAGGGCAGCCAGGCTGTCGGCATGGGTCAGGCACTGGCCGATGCGAGCAGCGTGGCGCGCGAAGTGTTTCAGGAGGTCGACGACGCGCTGAACCAGAAGCTGTTCAGGCTGATGGTCGAGGGGCCCGCCGACGAACTCACCCTCACCGAAAATGCTCAGCCCGCGATCATGGCCAACGCCATCGCCACCTTCCGGGTCCTGCAGAAGGAGG
>CBJKNR010000558.1:0-1772 GCA_966417555.1 uncultured Sphingopyxis sp. | reverse complement strand
GCCCTCTTCGGCGGCAAGGTTGCGAACGACGAAAATCGTCCGGTTGCGATTCCAGATCTCGGTATAATTTTCGACGAAGGCTATCGCGGCTTCCGCAGCGCCGGGCGCCAACCAGTCGCGGGAGATGATCGCTTCGAGTTCGGGGGTCGTCTGGTTCGCACCCTCCAGCGCTGCGAGCACGACTTCGGGTACGCCCTTGAAATAGACATAGAAAGTGGCGGGAGAGGTCTGCGCCGCGCGCGCCACGTCGACGACCGACACATCGCGCAGCCCGTGCGTCTCGAGCAACGCGACCGTCGCGTCGATCAATTGCTGCCGCGTGCGTTGTCCCTTGGCGCCGAGCTTGCGGCCGTTCGCCTCCGGGGCGTCCTGTTCCGCGAGCATCTGTTCGTTCATCAAAAGCCTGTCCTGATCCGATTTTTCATCTGCCATTCCGATAGCAGGCTTGCGATATGCCAAAAAATTGACGTATCGTCAAAAACGATAAGAAACCGATGAAAAATGGGGATTCGCGATGGAGAGGCTGGCCGGGAAGGTCGCGGTTGTGACCGGCGCGTCGAAGGGAATGGGACGGCATTTCGTCGCCGCGCTCGTCGGATCGGGAGCAAGCGTCGCCTGCCTTGCACGGCCGTCCGAAGAATTTGATACGCTGGCTGCCGAGTTCGGCGATGCGGTGCTGCCGATTGCCTGCGACGTCGCGTCCCCCGAGGCCGTGAGCGCCGCCATCGCGCATACTGCCGACCATTTCGGTCGCATCGACGTCGTCGTCGCCAACGCCGCGATCTTTCATCCCTTCGCTTTCGAAGCCGGTAGCGACGCCATGATCCGCAGCCATGTCGACATCAATATCCTTGGCGTTGCCTGGCTGGTCCGCGCCGCGATTCCACATCTGCGCAAAAGCAGGGGGCAGGTGATCGCGATCAGCAGCGAGTCGGTGAACATGCCGTTTCCGATGCTCGCGCTCTATGCCGCAACCAAGGCGGCGGTCGAAACGCTTTGTCACGGCCTGCGCGACGAATTGCGCAGCGAGAACATTCGCTTCACCATCTTGCGGTCGGGCTCGGTCAAGGGCGGTTCGGGCGGCAAGAGCTGGTCGCAGGAAACGATCGCGGCCTTCTACAAGAAGATCGTCGAGACGGGCCATGCGTCGATGACGGGCGAGGGCGCGACTCCCGAATCGATGGCAAAGGCGTTGCTCTCGGTCATCGGCATGCCCGCCGACATCGGCGTCGACCTGATCGAGGTTCGCGCGGCCCGGGTCGGCGTGCCCGAGGGCGCGAAGGCAGTCGTCAGCTAAAGTGGCTTCTCGCTCCAGCCTCCCGCTCGTTATCGGCGCGCTGTGGATCGCCGAGGTGACGGGCTCGTTCGAGACCGCGATGATCCTCGCCGCGTTCAAGAAGCTGATCGAGGATTTCGGCAATCCTGCGATGGTCGGCTGGCTGATCACCGGCTATCTGATCGTCGGCGCCGCGATCGCCGCGATCGTTGGCCGGCTCGGCGACCTGTTCGGGCGGCGCCAGGTGCTCGTCGTCGTGCTGATCGTCGGCGCGGTCGGTTCGCTGATCAGCGCGCTGTCGACCAATTTTCCGGTGCTGCTGACGGGGCGGCTGATGCAGGGCGTCACCGGCGCGATCCTTCCGCTGTGCATCGGCCTCGTCCACGAAAATGCCGGGAAGGACCGCGCGCCGATGGCGATCGACATGATTCAAAAACTCGCGCCCGACGTGGCGTTGATCGCGTTCACGGGTTCCAAGCCGGTCGGCCTGTCGATC
>CBJKNR010000557.1:0-1787 GCA_966417555.1 uncultured Sphingopyxis sp. | reverse complement strand
ATCTTCGCTCAGCCTAGGTTCAGCGTCGGCGGCTTATGGGCGAACATCAAATGGCTCCTTTGGCGGATTGCGCTGGACCATCGGGCGTGTCCGCTGATACGGAGCGTCCGGACTTTCTCGAATAGGGTAAAGATGACCAGATTTTCGACCATGACCGGCCTGCTGGCCCTGGCCGCCGCCGGCGTAACGCCTGTGCTGGCCCAGACCGTCGCCGACAGTGAAGTGCCCACGACCAGCCTCAATATCCCGGGCAATGTGCAGCTTTATGGCGATGCCAAGCCGAATGTCTATCGCCCCTCGGCCACTGTGAATGGCGAGATCATCACGGCGACCGACATCGAGCAGCGCATGGCGCTGATCCGCATCGCGAACAACAATGTCGAGCTGCCGCCCGAGGAAGTCCAGCGACTGCGCAACCAGGTGTTCAGCAACCTGATCGACGAAAAACTGCAGATACAGGAAGCCAAGGCGGCCGAAATCACGATCGACGAAAATGTCGTCAACGATCAGTTCGCGCGGCTCGCCACACGCTTCAAACAGACGCCCGAGCAGTTTTCGACCTATCTGACGTCGAAGGGCTCTTCGGCGGCCGCGGTGAAGCAGCAGATCCGCGGCGAATTCGCGTGGGACCGCCTGTTGTCGCGCAATATCCAGTCGACGACCAACGTCTCGACCGAAGAGGTCAAACTCATCGTCGACCAGATGAACGAGGCCAAGGGCCAGGACGAGTTTCACCTTGGCGAAATCTATCTGTCGGCCAATGCCGACAATATGGCCGCGGTGACCGAAAATGCCCGCAAGATCATTCAGGCCTTGCAGGCGGGCGGCAGTTTCGCCGCCTATGCCCGCCAGTTTTCGGAAGCATCGACTGCCGTCGTCGGCGGCGACCTCGGCTGGGTGAAGACCGGCCAGCTGCCCGCTTCGATGGGCGAGGCGGCGACGCAGATGCAGCCCGGGCAGCTGGTGGGCCCGATCGAAGTGCCCGGCGGCATCTCGATCATGCTGATGATCGACCGCCGCCAGGTGCTGACCGCCGATCCGCGTGATGCGGTCCTGAGCCTGAAGCAGGTGTCGCTCGATTTCCCGGCCGGCACGACGCCGGCAAAGGCGTCCGAACTCGCGAGCCAGTTCGCCGAGGCGACACGGACGATCGCCGGCTGCGGCGCCGCCGACGCCGTGGCGCAGCGGCTGGGCGCGACCGTCGTGTCGCGCGACAACATCGAGATGCGCGCCCTGCCCGCGCCGCTGCAGGCGACGCTGACGACGCTGCAGGTCGGACAGACGACGCAGCCTTTCGGTTCGGCGAATGAAGGTGTCAGCGTCCTCGTATTGTGCGGCCGCGACATGCCCCAAACCGCGACCGCTCCCAACCTTGAGCAGATCGAACAGAAATTGCTCGAGGACAAGGTCAACAAGCGCGCCCAGCGCTATCTGCGCGACCTGCGCCGTGACGCGGTGATCGAATATAGCTGATGACTTCTGACGATCCGCGCCGCCCGATCGCGGTCACCATGGGTGACCCGGCCGGCGTCGGCCCCGAAGTCACGGCCCGCGCCTGGACCGCGCGTCGCGAAAACGGTCTGCCCCCGTTCGTTGCGATTGGCGATATCGCGGCGATCGAGGCCGTCTGGGACGGTCCCGTCGCGCGCGTCGGCGATATGGACGAAGCCGGACAGGCCTTCGACACCGCCCTGCCCGTCTGGCATCTCGAGAACAGCGGGCCGCTGACCCCCGGGCACCCGACGCCCGCGGGGGCGACCTGCGCTCTCCATGCGCTCGAAACCGGC
>CBJKNR010000556.1:0-1788 GCA_966417555.1 uncultured Sphingopyxis sp. | reverse complement strand
CGGGTCGAGATCCGCCGGCCGTTGAAAATGGGTCGCCGGGCGCGCGTCCGGCGACCCTTTTTTTGCGCCCGTCCGACCGATGGTTAGCGAAATATCAACCATGTTGGCGCAGGCAGGGTGCGACCATCGGGACGGTGTGGGGCCGGCTCCCGGACGATTGTGGGGATCGTATCCATGTTTCGCTATGTGAGGGCTTTCGGCCTGTTCGCTGCGGCTGCGCTCGGCGCCGCGGCCCTGCCCGCGATGGCGGCGGGTGATCTGCTCGTCGCGCCGACGCGCGTCATCCTCGACGGATCGCGCGGCACCGAAGTGGTGCTGAACAATATCGGCAGCGAGCCCGCGACCTATCGCATCAGCCTCGAGATCAAGCGCATGACCGCCGCGGGCGGGCTCGACGAGATCGCCGAGGAGAATGTCACGCCCGCCGAACGCGCGGCGCTCGACATGATCGCCTTCAGTCCGCGGCGCGTGACCCTGCCGCCGAACCAGCCGCAGGTCGTGCGCGTCGGGGTGCGCGTGCCCGAGGGGCTGCCGCCGGGCGAATATCGGGCACATATGCTGTTCCGGTCGGTGCCCGATGCGGCGCCGGCAGCGGCGGCCGGGGCGAAGCCTGCGGGCGGGGGCGTGTCGATCGCGCTGACGCCGATCTATGGCATCACGATCCCGGTGATCGTGCGCGTCGGCGACCTGGGGGCCGAAGCCGCGATCGGCGATGCGTGGGTGAGCGAGGGCGCCGAGGGGTCAGCGTTCAACTTCGACCTGTCGCGGACGGGCAACCGTTCGGTCTACGGCGATATCGAGGTGACGCGGCCGGGGGTGGCTGAACCCTTGCTCGTCGCGCGCGGCATCGCGGTCTATCCCGAGGTGGCCCGGCGCAAGGTGTCGCTGCGCGTGCCGGGCGAGGTCGCGGCGAAGCTCAGGGGGCCGGTGCGCATCCGCTATTCGGAGGACCGCGAAATCGGCGGCGGCACGATCGACGAGGCCGATCGGGTGGTGAAATGACGGCCTAGGCCTGCGGAGCGAAGCGGGCGGGCAATGATCCGCGCGGTGCTTTTCCGATGGATGGCGGCGGCGACCGCGCTGGCGCTGGCGGGGATGGTCCCTGCCGGTGCGCATGCCGCCGGGAAAGAAGCGCTCTCGCTTGCGGGAAATTGGACGCCGAACGCGGACGACAGCTGGCTGTTCGATGTGCGGTCGGGCCAGGTCCGGATCGGCGACGGGGTGCGCGGATACCGGACGCCGCAGGGGATTTGCGTCGATCTGGGCGATGTGGTGCTCGCGCTCGACCTTGCGGTGCGCGTCGACAGGAAGTTGCGCCGCGCAACCGGCTGGGTGTTCGACGAGCGGCGCAGCCTGACGATCGACCGCGACGCGGGCGAGGTGCGCGCGGGGAGCGAGGCTTTCCGGCTGGAGGCGACGACGATCCGCGACACGGCGGCGGGTTGGTGCGTCGACCTCGACGATCTGAACGCATGGCTTAGCGTCCCGCTGACGGCCGATCTGTCGAACGCGGTGCTGCGCGTCGATGCGAAGGAAAAGCTGCCGTTCCAGCTCGCCGCCGCGCGCCGCGCGCGCGCCGCGTCGATCCGCCCGCAAGCGGCCTTCGATCTTGCGAGGCTGCCGCAGGCGGCGCGGCCGTACCAGGCGTGGGCGACGCCGTCGGTCGACGTCGTCGCGTCGGCGGGGGCGGTCTCGGACAGGCGCGGCGGATCCCATGTGCAGGGACGGTACGAGATTTTTGCCGCCGGCGAGGTGCTGGCGCAGAGCTTCGACGCGCGGCTGTCTTCG
>CBJKNR010000555.1:0-1803 GCA_966417555.1 uncultured Sphingopyxis sp. | reverse complement strand
CACTAGCGGCGTCCATGAGCAGGTCGAGAAGAAGCTCGCGCTTGCGTACGATGATCTCGGCGCGCTCCTCGTCAAGAATATGGAACGGCCGCTTCATGTCTTTCGAATCAGTATCAGCACGCCCCCCACGGCGGCATCAATCAGCGCCTACACGCCGGCAAGACCATCCATAGCCGTGCTCCCTTTCACCAACATGAGCGGCGATCCGGTGCAGCAGTATTTCAGCGATGGTATCACAGAAGACATCATCACAGACCTGTCGAAGGTTTCCGGTCTCTTCGTTCTCAACCGCAACACTGTCTTCAGCCACAAGGAGAAGACTTCGAACTTGACGCGCATTGCAAGGGATCTGGGCGTCGCCTATGTGGTCCAGGGCAGCGTTCGTAAGGCCGGGAACCAAGTCAGGATTAATGCCCAATTGATCGAAGGGGCGACCGACCGCCATATTTGGGCCGACCGCTACGACCGAAATCTCACGGACATCTTCGCGATTCAGGACGAGATAACCAAAACCATCGTCGAGCAGCTCAAGGTCAAGCTGCTGCCGGAGGAGAGAAAGGCAATCGAGCAGGCGCCGACAAAAAATGTCGAGGCCTATACGCACTATCTGAGAGGCCGCCAATTTTTCCACATGGGAACCAAATCATCCATGACGCTGGGTCGGCGGATGTTTGCGAGGGCAGTGGACTTGGATCCGCGCTTCGCACGCGCCTATGCCGGCATGGCCTATTGCGATTCGCGCCTGTGTTTTCGATACGGCGCTACCATCTCGGCCGACGAAATCCTTGCTACCGCCCGCAAGGCTCTGGCGATTGACCCTAATCTGGCTGAAGCCCATGCGGCACTCGGCTACGCTTTGATGATTAGCGACCGTCGCGCCGAGGCGGCTTCGACCTTCGAACAAGCTCTCGCGCTGGGCCCCGATTGTTATGAGGCCAATGAACTATATGCCGAGTTTTGCTTCACTGGAGGCGATTTCGATCGTGCCGCACGGTATTTCCTTCGTGCCATGGAAATTCAGCCCGACGATTATCAGTCAACGTTTCTCCTCGTGCGAGTCCTTCAGTCGCTCGGGCAGCCTGAGGAAGCGGCACGATATGCGCGCCTTGGATTGAGAAGAGCCGAGGAGGCGCTGAGGCTTCACCCGGAGAGCTCCAGGCCCGCGCAGCAGGGCGCTGCCGCGCTGGCGTTCCTTGGCGAGCGTGACCGGGCGGAGGAATGGCTGGAGCGAGCCCTGGCGATCGATCCGGATGACGTTGTCGGCTACTATAATGCTGCCTGCACCTATTCGCTGCTGGGCGAGGCGGACAGGGCCATCGACCTGTTAGAGATTTGCTTGCAGCAGTTTGCACCCGAACGCAAACTGTGGCTCGAGAAGGATGCCGATCTCGACCCTATCCGCACGCACCCGCGCTATCAAAGCCTTCTTCAGCTGGCCGGGTTACCGCCAGCAAGCGATTCTGGGCAAGTCAGTTCGTGAACTGAGGACTGTCCGACCTGGACAAGTTGGCGAATTCGCCGGTCCTTCGTGGGCCACCGAAGCGGCCGTCCCGGCATGTCAGCATTTGACTAACCCTTGCCGCCAGGTTCGCGCGACTGCTGGTCCGCTATAGACCTAACACCGGCCGTCGCAGTCCGAGACTGTTCCACCATCTGTCTTCGCCCGCAGTGGGCCGCGATCCGCGAGCTGAACCATGCCCCGACGCACGCAGACATACGCCATCCGCCTGGCGGTCGAGGGCGGCGGGCAGGTCAAGGCCGAGCTGGTCTCGGTCGGCCAGAGCGGCGAGCAGAGCCTGAAGC
>CBJKNR010000554.1:0-1844 GCA_966417555.1 uncultured Sphingopyxis sp. | reverse complement strand
GCCGACGCTGCGTCCCGGCCGCCCGATCAGGAAGCCCTGCGCCTCGTCGCACCCTTCGCGGCGCAGCACGTCGAGCTGTTCGGGCGTCTCGATCCCTTCGGCGAGGATCGGGATCGACAGGCTCTTGCCGAGCGCGAGCACCGCGCGCAGGATCGCGGTCGATTGCAGATTGCCCTCGAGTTCGGCGGCAAAGAAGCGGTCGAGCTTGATCTTGTCGAACGGAAAGGCGCGCAGCGTCTCGAGCGACGAATAGCCGGTGCCGAAATCGTCGAGCGCGACTCCGATCCCCAGCGCCTTGATCTGGCGCAGCACGTGCAGCGCCCGCTCGCGATCGGCGATGATCGCCGTCTCGGTCAGCTCGATCTCGAGCCGGCGCGGGGGCAGTCCCGTATCGAGCAGCACCTGATGGAACAGCCGCGGCAGGTCGATATGCGCGAGCTGGAGCGGCGACACATTGACCGCGACCTTCGAGGCGTGCGGCCAGGCGGCTGCATCGGCGCAGGCGCGCCGCAGCACCCATTCGCCGAGCGTCAGGATAAAGCCGTTCGCTTCGGCGAGCGGGATGAAGACGGCGGGCGGGATCGGCCCGCGCACCGGATGGTTCCAGCGCAGCAGCGCTTCGTAACCGGTGACCTCGCCCGTCGTGACCGATGTCTGGACCTGATAATGGACGTCGAGTTCGCCCCGGTCGATCGCGCCGCGCAGATCGGCGGCGAGTTCGCGCTGGTCGCGGATCGCCTCGTCGAGCTGCCAGTCATAATGGCACGGCGCCGTCGCGGCGTCGGCCTTGGCGCGGTACATCGCAAGGTCGGCATTGTTCGCCAGCATTTCGGCGGTCGCGGCATCGTCGGGGAAGACCGCAACGCCGATGCTCGCGCCGAGCCGCGCCTCGAAATCGGGAAAGACCAGCGGCGCCTTGAGCTCGGCATCGAGCCGCGCCGCGAACGCCGCGAGTTGCGCCCGCTCGGTGAAGCGTGTCAGCGCGACGAACTCGTCGCCGCCGAGGCGCGCGACGAATTCACCATGCCCCAGAGTATCGCGCATCCGCTGTGCGAGCCGCGCGAGCACCTCGTCGCCCGCCTTGTGGCCGTGGACGTCGTTGATTTCCTTGAACCGGTCGAGGTCGATCGCGCAGAGGCCGACACGCTCGCCGCTCGCCAGCGCTGCACCGATCTGCCGCGACAGCTCGGCGCGAAAGGCCACGCGGTTGGGCAGGCCGGTCAGCGCATCGTTCATCGCCATGCGCGTCATCTCGCGCAGCGCGTCCGAACGCGTCTGGCGATCGAGCATCGCCGCGAAAACCCCGGCCGCGATCACGATCCCGCCGACCAGCACCGTCGCGAGCGCGAGCGCATTGAATTCCGACGGACGCAGCGGCGTCTCGTCGAACGCCATCGGCGTGATCCGCATCGCGGTCATCGCAAGAAAATGGAGCGATGCGATTGCAAGCACGATCAGCAGCGTCGCCAGCGGCACCCGGTGTCGCACCGCCCGGCTGGTGCGCAGAACCGTCAGTGCGGCAGCGGCGAGCGCCATGCCGCTGATCACCGCCGCGGCGACATAGCTTCCATCCCACACAACGATTCCGTCGACACGGTACGCGGTCATGCCGGTGAAATGCATCGCGGCAATCGCGCCGCCGAACAACGCGCCGCCAATCGCGCCGTAAACCTCGTCCCGGCCCCACGCCGCGACCGCGAAGCCGATGAAGGAGCCGACCATCGCAACCATCAGCGAGGCCACCGTCAGCACGGGGTCGAGCGTCACCGGCGCCTTCGCCTCGAACGCCAGCATCGCGACGAAATGGGTGCACCAGATCGTCGCGCTCGCGGCGACCGCGACGA
>CBJKNR010000553.1:0-1873 GCA_966417555.1 uncultured Sphingopyxis sp. | reverse complement strand
TTCGAGCTGGGCTACAAGTTTGCCGGCCATCTCGGCGACATGCCGACGCGGTTCAACATCGCGGCCTATCGCCAGATCGTGAAGAACGCCCAGCATTCGATCTACGCGCTGGTGGCCGGAAATCCGGCCGCCTTCACGGTCAATGTGCCGGAGAAACGCATCCAGGGCTTCGAGTTCGACGGCAACTTCAAACCCGCCTCGTGGTTCGAATTCGGCTTCTCGGGTGCCTATACCGACGCCAAGTTCACCAAGAATGTGGTGGACCTTTCAGCTGCTACCGGCGTTGCGGGTTTGACGATCCCGTTCGATACCTACACCGATGCTCCGAAGTGGGCCGGTTCGGTCTATACCGTGATCGGATTGCCGGTCCCAGAGGATCTCGGTGAGGTCAAGCTGCGGGCCGACGTCTTCGGACAGACCAAGACCTACTTCTCCAACAACGAAGGCTCGATTACACCACGCACGCAGTTGCCTGGCTATGTCACGGTCGACATGCGACTGAGCTGGGACAACATCAGCGGCAGTGGCTTCTCGGCTGCTGTCTACGCCAAGAACCTGTTCGACAAGCTCTATTACAACTCGGGCTATGTCGAAGGCGCGAGCGGCGGCTTCAACACTGCGATCTGGGGCGAGCCACAGACGTTCGGCGCCGAAATATCGGTGAAATTCTGACAGGATTGGCCCTGCCGCTTGTCCGGCAGGGACTTTTACGAGGAGAGAATCATGGGTCGCCTGAAAGGCAAGGTCGCAATCATCACGGGCGCCGCGCGCGGGATGGGAGAATCGCATGCGCGTGCGTTCGCGCGCGAAGGCGCGAAGCTGGTTTTGACCGACCTGCGCGGCGACATGGGGCGGGCGCTCGCCTCGGAAATCGGCTCCGATGCGATCTTTCTCGAGCAGGATGTGACCTCACCCGACCATTGGAGCGACGTCGTTGCGAAAGGCGAAGAGCGCTTCGGCAAGATCGACATCCTTGTCAACAACGCCGGCATCCTCGGCCCGATGGCTACCACGGCCGATCTTACCGACGAGGGTTATGAGCAGGTGTGTCAGGTGAACCAGCACTCGGTCTTCTATGGCATGCGGGCGGTCCTGCCGGCGATGCTGCGTGCGGGCGCGGGATCGATCGTCAATATTTCGTCGATCGCCGGCATGGCGGCGAACTATGGCTTTCCGAGCATCGCCTATGTCGCAAGCAAGTTCGCGGTGCGCGGAATGTCCAAGGCTGCGGCGGTCGAATATGGAAAGCACAATATTCGCGTGAATTCGGTACATCCGGGTTTTATCCAGACGCCGATGATGGTCGAGGCGACCGATGAGGGCGGCGGCGACGCGCTGCGCGAAATTCCGCTAGGACGTATTGCCGCACCTGAAGAAGTTTCGGCTCTTGTATTGTTCCTGGCTTCGGACGAGGCATCCTATATTACGGGCGCAGAATATCTCGTCGATGCCGGCATGCTCGCGCATTGAATGATGGAGGCGACCTGGCTCCAAATTCCCTGAGATTCTTGATCGCGCGCGGAATGGGGCGTGGAATACTCCTGCCATTTCGCTGAGGCATCGCCATGAGCTTGCGAATAGCGGCTGTTCCGGATTGACTGCATGGGCGGAATTCAAGGGCACGAGTTGATCCAGGGTCCGTGATCGCCATCGCCGGGCGGGACGACGGCATGTAATTGGTCGAGGATCGAAATGTATTTCGACGTTGTGATTGTGGGTGCGGGGCATGGGGGTGCACAGGTCGCGGTGATGCTGCGCACGCAGAAGTTCGAAGGCAGCATCGCGATCATCGGCGACGAGCCCGAGCTGCCTTACGAGCGCCCGCCCTTGTCGAAGGAATATTTCGCGGGCGAGAAGGAATTCGAGCGCATCC
>CBJKNR010000552.1:0-1883 GCA_966417555.1 uncultured Sphingopyxis sp. | reverse complement strand
GGTCACCGCGGTGGTCGAACTCAAGGCGCGCTTCGACGAGGAGCAGAATCTGCTCTGGGCGAACCAGCTCGAACGCGCCGGCGTGCAGGTCGTCTACGGCTTCATCGAGTGGAAGACGCACGCCAAGATTTCGATGGTCGTGCGCCGCGAGGGGCAGGGCTATCGCACCTATTGCCACTTCGGCACCGGCAATTATCACCCGATAACCGCGCGCATCTATACCGATCTCAGCTTCTTTACTGCCGATCCGCGTGCCGGGCGCGACGCGGCGCAGCTGTTCAACTATATCACCGGCTATGTCGAACCCGAACGGCTCGACCTGATCACCATGTCGCCGCTCAATATGCGTCAGCATCTCTCCGAACTGATCGATTCCGAAATCGCTGCGGCGAAAGCGGGGCGGCCGTCGGGTGTGTGGGCCAAGATGAACAGCCTCGTCGACCCCGACATCATCGACAAGCTTTATGAGGCGAGCGCCGCGGGCGTGCCGGTCGAGCTGATCGTGCGCGGAATCTGCTGCCTGCGCCCCGGCGTTCCCGGGCTTTCCGAAACGATCCGCGTCAAATCGGTCGTCGGCCGCTTCCTCGAACATAGCCGCGTCTGGGCTTTCGCCAACGGCGCGCCGTTGCCGCACCGCGCGGCCAAGCTCTATATCAGCAGCGCCGACTGGATGCCGCGCAACTTCGACCGCCGCGTCGAATATATGATCCCGATCGAAAATCCGACCGTGCACGACCAGATACTCGACCAGGTTCTGGTCGCGAACCTCATCGACAATGAACAAAGCTGGATTTTGCAGCCCGACGGCACTTCGGTGCGCGTGGCTCCGGGAGACAAGCCCTTCAACCTGCATCATTATTTTATGAACAACCCCTCGCTCTCAGGCCGCGGCACCGCGCTTCACAAGCGTCAGGACGTGCCGACGCTCGCCTTCCACACGCGTGAAGATTGAGGCGGATTTGAACTTCCTGCGTACCTCCAAGCAGGCGGTCAAACGATCCGCCGTCATCGACATCGGCTCGAACTCGGTGCGCATCGTCGTCTATGAAGGGCCCGCGCGCGCGCCGGCGGTGATCTTCAACGAAAAGGTCGCAGCCGGACTTGGTCGAGGGCTTTCGGTCGATGGCCGGATCGCGCCCGAAGACGCCGAACGCGGCCTTGTCGCGCTCCGCCGCTATGCGCTGCTCGCGAAGCATATGGACGTGAAGGACGTCCAGTGCGTCGCGACCGCCGCCGTGCGTGATGCGCTGAACGGCCCCGATTTCATCGCCGCCGCGGCCGAGGCGGGACTCGATATTCGGCTGTTGTCGGGCGAGGAAGAGGCCGAGGCGGCCGGATATGGCGTGCTCGCGGCGATTCCCGACGCCCGCGGGATCGCGGTCGACCTTGGCGGCGGCAGCCTCGAACTCGCCGAGGTATCGGACGGCAAGGTGGGCCGGCGCGCGTCTTTTCCGCTCGGCGTGCTCCGCCTGCCGGCGCTCCGCAAGGATGGCGATCAGGCGTTCGAGCGTGCGGTCCGCAAGATGCTCCGCACTGCCGGCTGGCCCGGCGATGGGCTCAGCGGGCTTCCGCTCTATCTCGTCGGTGGCTCGTGGCGCGCCCTCTCGCGCCTCGATCTCGAACTGACCAAGGATCCGCTGGCGGTGCTCGACCAGCATACGCTGCCGCGCACCGCGCTCCGCCGTCTGCTCCGCGCCACCAAAAGGATGGGCTTTGAAGAATTGCGGGCGATTCCCGGCATGGCTTCGAACCGCGCCGCCGCGCTGCCCGACGCCGCCGCGCTGCTCGCGGCGCTGGTCAATATTCTCGATGTCCCCGAGATGACCGTTTCGTCGTCGGGACTTCGCGAAGGGCTGCTCTATCAGGCGCTCGGGTGCCGCATC
>CBJKNR010000551.1:0-1910 GCA_966417555.1 uncultured Sphingopyxis sp. | reverse complement strand
GTCACTTCGCGCGGCACGGGCCGATGGGTCATACCCAAAGACAATCCGATGTCGGGCACGGCGCCGCATGTCGCAGCCGCGCAGGAAGCCGAGGAAGAGGCCGGCGTGCTCGGCCCGGTGTGCCCCACGCCGCTCGGCTCGTATCGCTATCGCAAGCTCCGGGGCAGCGGCGCATCGTTGATGATGGACGTGGATGTCTTTCCCCTCGCGGTGACGCGCGAACTTTCCGAATGGAAGGAAATGGACGAACGCGACCGCAAGTGGTTCTCGTTCGACGAGGCGGCCGCGGCGGTCGAGGAACCCGACCTGCAGGCGATGATCCGTTCGTTCGGCGACAGCGGCTTTCGCGTTGCCGCTACGCCGCGCAGTGCGGTCCAGAATATCAGTGAAAAGACGGGGGTTGGCTGGATGTTCGCATGGTTTCAGCGTTTGCTGCCGCGGCAGGGAAATTTTTTCGAATTGTTCGAAAGCCACGCCGCGACGCTCGTTGCCGCGGCGAACGCGCTGTCGCGCATGCTGCAGGGCGGCGAGGGCATGGCCGACCATGTCCAGGAAATCATCGAGCGCGAGCATGATGCCGATGCGATAACGCGCGAGGTTCTGCAGACCGTCCGCCGCACCTTCCTGACCCCGTTCGACCGCAGCGCGATCACCGACCTCATTGCCTCAATGGACGATGCGATCGACGAGATGCAGAAGACCGCAGGCGCGGTCGACCTCTATGACGTCACCGAATTCGAACCCGAGATGCGCGACATCGCCGGCATCATCGTCGACGCCGCGCGTCTGACGGCCGAAGCGCTGCCGCTGCTCCGCAACATCGGCGCCAACGGGCCGCGCCTCCACGAACTCACCGAGCGGCTGGTGCGGATGGAAGGCCATGCCGACGAAATCCACGCTGCGGGGCTCAAGCGCCTGTTCCGCGAACATGGCGAAGCCAATCCCACGCGCTTCCTGATCACGCGCGAACTTTTCCGGCATCTCGAACGCGTCACCGACAGCTTCGAGGATGTCGCGAACGAAATCGACGGCCTGGTCATCGACCACGCATAAGCGGGGGGCGTCATCATGTACGAACTCGCTTTTCCGCTCCTTGTCGGCCTCGTCATCCTCGCGCTCGCGTTCGACTTCCTGAACGGCCTGCACGACGCCGCCAACAGCATCGCGACCGTCGTCGCGACCCGGCTGCTGCGCCCGGTGCAGGCGGTACTGTTCGCCGCCTTCTTCAACTTCGCCGCATATTTCCTCAGCCTTGCCTTTCCGGCGCTGCACAAGGTGGCGGAGACGATCGGCGCGGGCCTGATCGACAAGGATCTGGTGACCCCGGCGGTCGTGTTCGGCGCGCTCGTCGGCGCGATGTTCTGGAACATCGTCACCTGGCTCAAAGGCATTCCCTCCTCGTCGAGCCATGCGCTCGTCGGCGGGATCGTCGGTGCGGGAGTCGCGCACGCCGGGTTCGAAGGCATTCAGTGGACCGGCCTCAACAAGACGGTGATCGCGATCTTCCTGTCGCCGATGCTCGGGATGCTGCTCGCGATGCTGGTCATGCTCGCCAGCAGCTGGGCGCTCCGCCGCGCGACCGCGCGGTTTGCCGAAGCGACCTTCCGTTACCTCCATCTCCTTTCCTCGGCCGCCTATTCGCTCAGCCACGGGCTCAACGACGCGCAGAAGACAATGGGGATCATCACGGTCCTTCTCTATTCGACCGGCTATCTTTCGGGCGAGTTCCACGTGCCGCACTGGGTTGCGTTCAGCTGTTATATCGCGATCGCGCTCGGCACGCTGTCGGGCGGATGGAAGATCATCGAGACGATGGGCGGCCGCATCACCAAGCTGTCACATCATCAGGGCTTCGCAGCCTCGACCGGCGGGTCGATCATGGTGTCCACCGCCAGCCTGCTCGGTATTCC
>CBJKNR010000550.1:0-1916 GCA_966417555.1 uncultured Sphingopyxis sp. | reverse complement strand
CGCCTGAACATCGCCGAGAACTGCGTCCATCGATGGGCGCGCTCGCGCCCTGACCGTGCTTGACGCGGCAATCGGGTGAACCCAGCATGGCGCCGGACCATCGGGAGGGCGCCATGCCACGGGATTCGCGCGTCGACGCCTATATCGCGAAGCGGCAGCCCTTCGCGCAGCCGATCCTCCATCACTTGCGCGAACTCGTGCACAAACATGCGCCGGGTTCGGAAGAGACGCTGAAATGGGGCGTCCCGCATTTCGTGCTGAACGGGCAGAATCTGGCGGGCATGGCGGCGTTCAAGGAACATGCGACCTTCGGCTTCTGGCGTGACGAGGACGTCACCGGCTCGCCGCGCGACACCGGCGCGATGGGGAGCATGGGGCGGCTGGCATCGCTTGCCGATCTGCCGGATGACAAGCAGATGGCGGCCTGGATCGCCAAGGCAGCCGCGCTTTGCGCCGAAGGCAAGCCCAAGCGCGCGGCGCCGAAACCCAAGCCGGCACTCGACCTGCCCGATGATCTCGGCGCGGCGCTGAAAGCCAACGCCCCGGCACAGGGCCATTGGGACGCCTTCTCGCCCGGCAAGCGGCGCGACTATATCGAATGGGTGCTCGAGGCGAAGCGCGAGGAAACGCGTGTCAAACGCATCGAAACGATCGTTGCGCAGGTCGCCGAGGGCAAGGACCGCAACTGGAAATACAAGGGCTGCTGAGGCTGTTCGTCATTGCGACCCCGGCGAAAGCCGGGAGGAAGCAATCTCCAGCCAACTACCTTGCGCAAATTCGACAGCTGGAGATTGCTTCGTCGCCTTCGGCTCCTCGCAATGACGAAGCTTAGAAGTCCACATCCTCATAATATTTCGGCGGCGAAACGATCTCCATCCGCTCCGCCAGCAGCGGGCGGAAGCTCGGACGCGACTTGAGGCCCGAATACCAGCCCTTGGTCTGCTCGTGCCCGGTCCAGTCGATGCCGCCGAGATAGTCGGCGACCGAGATATGCGCCGCGGCGGTCAGGTCGGCGAGGCTCATCGTCGCGCCCGCGAGCCAGGTGCGGTGGTCGATGAGGTAATCGACATAGTCGAGATGGTTGTTCGCGGCCTTCATCGCCTCGCGCAGCGCGCCCCCGTCGGGCGGCTGGCGGTGGACGATGCGCTTCTGCATCCGCTCGAACAGCAAGGGGCCGGTGACTTCATAATAGAAATCATGGTCGAACCATGCGGTCAGCCGGCGGATCTCGGCGCGGTTGGCCGCGGTGCCGTTGATCATCGCCTTGCCTTCGACGGTTTCCTCGAAATATTCGGCGATCGCCATGCTGTCGATCAACACCTGCCCGCGCGCCTGATCGACCATCACCGGCGTGCGGCCCGCCGGATTGAGATCGATGAATTCGTCGCGGCGCTCCCACGGCGATTCGCGCACCAATTCATATCCGACGCCCTTTTCGCCCAGCAAAAGGCGGACCTTGCGCGAGAAGGGACAGAGCGGGAATTGATAAAGTTGCCACATAGGCTTGGCATAGCGGCAGCGGGGCGTGGCGCGCAACGGCTATACGAACAACCCGCCGTCACCCCGGCGAAGGCCGGGGTCTCAACGGTGCATAATTTGGCGAGGTCGAAATCCCGGCCTTCGCCGGGATGACAGAAGCAAAGGTGTCAGCGGCGCGAGGCTGCCCGCTCGCGTTCCCATTGCGCCGCGAGGTCGCGCGCCATGTCCTTGAGGACGGGCGCGTAGGCCGCGAGCGCCGAAGCGGCGTGGCCCGCCATCCGCGTGCCCGCGCGGACGTCGTCGCCCATGCGGTCGGCATAGTCGGGATCGCGGCCCGCGAGCTCGCCGAGCGTCGCGTCGGGCGGAATATAGGCGGCGTCGGATTCGGGATCGATCTGTGCGACGGCTTTCGCAAGCGGGCCGACCTGCATCTGCAT
>CBJKNR010000549.1:0-1924 GCA_966417555.1 uncultured Sphingopyxis sp. | reverse complement strand
TAGGCGATCCTGCCGCTGAACAGGTCGACGAGCTGCGCGGCGCGACGGTCGAAGGCGGTTTGCGCGGCGGATGCGGGTGCGCCGGGCGTTTGCGAACTGGCGAGTTGCGGCGCGAGCGTCGCCAGCATCGCTGCTGCTACCGCTCCTGACCGCAATCTGCCCATCACTGCCTCCTCAGGCGTCGATCGCCGCCTCGTCGAGGCTCGCGGCATTCGCCTGGATGAACTGGAAGCGATGCTCGGGATGCTTGCCCATCAGCCGGTCGACCAGATCCTTGACCTGATGCCGCTCCTCATATTCCTGCGGCAGGGTGACGCGCAGCATCGAGCGCGTCGCGGGGTCCATTGTCGTTTCCTTGAGCTGGTTGGGGTTCATTTCTCCCAAGCCCTTGAAACGTCCAACCTCGACCTTCTTGCCCCTGAACAGCGTCGCCTCGAGTTCAGCGCGATGTTCGTCGTCGCGGGCATAAGCCGAGGTGCTGCCTGCGGTCAGGCGATAGAGCGGCGGCTGTGCCAGATAGACATGGCCCTCGCGCACGATGTCGGGCATTTCCTGAAAGAAGAAGGTCATCAGCAAGGTCGCGATATGCGCGCCGTCGACATCGGCATCGGTCATGATCACGATCTTTTCGTAGCGCAGCCGGTCGGCGTCGCAATCCTTGCGCATCCCGCAGCCGAGCGCGAGCGCAAGGTCGGCGATTTCCTGATTGGCGCGGATCTTGTCGGCGCTCGCGCTCGCGACGTTCAATATCTTGCCGCGGATCGGCAGGATCGCCTGCGTCTTGCGGTCGCGCGCCTGCTTGGCGCTTTCACCAGAGCTGTCGCCCTCGAAAAGAAACAACTCCCTGACTTTGGGGCCAGCGTTCGCACAGTCGGTGAGCTTGCCGGGCAGGCGGAGCTTGCGCCCGCTCGTGGCGGTCTTGCGCTTGACCTCGCGCTCCGCCTTGCGCTTCAGCCGCTCGTCCATCCGGTCGAGCACGAGGCCGAGCAGCGCGCGACCGCGGTCCATATTGTCCGACAGGAAATGGTCGAAATGATCGCGCACAGCATTCTCGGTGAGGCGCGCGGCCTCGGGGCTCGACAGCCGGTCCTTGGTCTGGCTCTGGAACTGCGGATCGCGGATGAAGACCGACAGCATCATCTCACCGCCATTGAACACATCCTCGGCGGTGATCTGCGCGGCCTTCTTCTGCCCGACCAGCTCGCCGAACGCGCGCAAACCCTTGGTCAGGGCCGCGCGCAGGCCCGCCTCGTGGGTGCCGCCCGCGGGTGTCGGGATGGTGTTGCAATACCAGCTGTACGATCCGTCGGACCAGAGCGGCCACGCGATCGCCCATTCGGCGCGGCCCTGGTCGCCCGGAAACTCCTGCCGCCCGACGAACGGTTCGGCGGTCGCGCACTCGCGCGCGCCGATCTGTTCCTTGAGATGGTCGGCAAGCCCGCCCGGGAACTGGAATACCGCCTCGGCGGGCGTGTCGTCGCCGATCAGTTCCGGCGCGCATTTCCAGCGGATTTCGACGCCCGCGAACAGATAGGCCTTCGACCGCGCCATGCGATAGAGGCGTTGCGGCTTGAAGCGGCCATGCTCGCCGAAGATTTCGGGATCGGGAACAAAGCTGACGCTTGTCCCGCGCCGATTGGGTGTCGGGCCGAGCTCCTCGAGCCCGCCGAGCGGTGTGCCGCGTGAAAAACGCTGGCGATAGAGCTGCTTGCCGCGCGCAACCTCGATTTCGGTTTCGGTCGACAGCGCGTTGACGACGCTGACGCCGACGCCGTGGAGGCCGCCCGAGGTCGCATAGGCCTTGCCCTCGAACTTGCCGCCCGAATGGAGCATGGTCATGATCACTTCGAGCGCCGATTTTCCCGGGAATTTCGGGTGCGGATCGACGGGCATGCCGCGGCCGTTGTCGACGACGGTGAGCCGG
>CBJKNR010000548.1:0-1933 GCA_966417555.1 uncultured Sphingopyxis sp. | reverse complement strand
CCGCGCCTGCTCGCGGGCGCTTCGGGATCGATGCAGACGCAGATCGGCTATGACGGTTTCTTCCTGCTGTCGGGTGCGCTGAGCTTCGCCGCGATCTTCCTGCTACCGGTGATCGCACGCGTGAAAGGACGCGCTCCGGCATGACCGTCGAAGCTGTTTGCGAGGCGGGCTTCGCCCCAGCGCTCGATGCCGTCGAAGGCGGCCGCATTCCGGGCGCTACGCTCGGTGTGACCAGCGCCGATGGCGAGAGCGCCGTGCGCTTTGCCGGAATGGCCGCGCTCATTCCCCAGCATGAGACGCTGACCCGCGATCATTGGTTCGACCTCGCATCGCTCAGCAAGGTGATCGCGACGACGACGATGATCCTGACGCTCGCCGAGCAAGGGCGTCTCGGCCTCGACCGGCCGCTGACCGACGCGATCCCCGACCTCCGCCAATATGACATTGCGGGCGCCGCCGAGCGCAAGCTGACCTTTCGCGATTGCCTGATGCACCGGACTTTCCTGCCCGCGGTCGAGCCCATCTATACCTATGGCGACGATCCGGCGCGGCTGCGCGCCTTCGTCCTCCAGCGCGAATGGCGCCAAGGGCCGCCTGTCTATTCGGACATCAACTTCATCCTGCTCGGCATCGCGATCGAACGGATCACCGGCGCGCCGCTGTCGGACTGGCCGCTTGGCGAAGGGCTCGGTTTCGGCCCGCCGCCCGGCCCGGCCGCCGCGACCGAGCATTGCAGCTGGCGCGGGCGCGCGATGAAGGGCGAGGTCCACGACGAAAATGCCTTCGCGCTCGGCGGCGCGCCGGGGCATGCGGGGATGTTCGGCACGGTCGACGGCGTGCTCGGCTTTGCGCGCGCGATGCTGCGCGGCGAAATCCTGTCGCCCGCCATGATGGCCGAGGTTCGCACGGCGGGCGACCGCCACCGCACCTGCGGCTGGGAGCGCGCGTTCGCCGGATGGCATGGCGGCGACGCCTGTTCGGCGGAGACGATCGGCCATACCGGGTTCACCGGCACGGGCCTCTGGATCGATTTCGAGCGCGGCCTCGCCTGGGCCCTGCTCACCAACCGCGTCCATCCGACACGCCATGCCGAAAGCGGCATTGCGACCCTGCGTCCCATGGTGGGCGACAGGGTCATCACTGCATGGGACGAACAGAAATAATATGACGGCATCGATCAAGCGCATCGCCCTCGCCCCGACCTTCGCGCTGGCGCTTTCGCTCGCGGCGCACGCCCAGCCGGCCGCGGGCCCGGTCGCCGAGCCCGTGCAGACGACGGTCGAGAAGAAGCTCGCCGAGGGACCCGCGGGTTCGCGTTTCGGCGTGCTCGTCACAACGCTCGACGGCGAGGTGCTGGTGTCGATCGCCCCCGACCAGCGCTTCATCCCCGCATCGAACACCAAGATGTTCACGACCGCGATGGCCTATGCCGAGCTGCCTTTGCTCCAGCGCACCGCAATGGGCACGGGCGTGCGGCTCGAAGCGGGCGCCGACGGCAAGGTCGACGTCGTGCTGCATGGCCGCGGCGACGCGATGCTGTCGAGCGCCGACGACTGCAAGAGCGATTGCCTGCAGACGCTCGCCGATGCGGTTGCCGCAAAGACGCGCAACGTCCGCAACATCGTCGGCGACGACAGCTGGTTCCCCGACGAGCGCTGGAGCCCGGGGATGAGCTGGAACAATATCCCGTCGCGTTACGGCACCGGCGTATCGGCGCTGACGCTCGACGATAACGAGCTGGTGGTGAAGCTGGCGCCGGGAGCGGTCGGCGCCGCGCCGGGCGTGCAGGCGTCCGGCTATTACGAGATCGAAAATCGCGTCGTCACCGTCGCGGGCAAGGACGAGGCGATCGAAGCCGACCGCATGCCGAACAGCCGGATCCTCCGCCTGACCGGGACGGTCGGCACCGAGGTCGCGCCGATGACGCTGCGCT
>CBJKNR010000547.1:0-1941 GCA_966417555.1 uncultured Sphingopyxis sp. | reverse complement strand
CCCCCCCTTATCGTCCTCCTGGCGAAGGCTGGGATCCCCCCTTTGTTCAATGACCCACCGGCGAGATCCCGGCCTTCGCCGGGATGACGATGTTTATCAGCGGATTCCGATCACCGATAGCTGGCGGCAGTAGCTGTTCTCTTTCTTATGGCACGCGCGAAGGTAGCTGAAATAATCCTCGGCCTCGGCATAGGTGTCCTGCCCGCCGATGGCAATTCGCGTGACGCCCGCCGCGGCGAGGCGCGCCGCGACATAGGCGGCGATGTCGAACATCGCATGGCCGGGCTTGCCGGCGGCGAAGAAGCGCTCGTTCGCGGGATCGTCGACGACGAAGCGCTGCACGAAGCCGTCGTCGACTTCATAGGATGCGCGCGCGATGCACGGGCCGATCGCGGCGGCGATGTTCGCGCGGCTGGCGCCGAGACTTTCCATCGCGTCCAGCGTCGCATCGGTGACTCCGGCAATCGCGCCCTTCCACCCCGCGTGGGCCGCGCCGACGACACCCGCTTCGCGGTCGGCGAAGAGCACGGGAACGCAGTCGGCGGTCAAGATGCCGAGCAGGATGCCGGGCGTGCGCGTCGCCAGCGCATCGGCTTCGGGGCGTGCGGCAAGGTCGGTGGCCTCGTCAATGATAACGCAGCGATTGCCATGCACCTGATAGAGGCCGGCGAGCGTCGCGCCAGGAAGCACGGCCTCGGCGACGCGCTGCCGGTTCTCGGCGATCAGCGCCGGATCGTCGCCCGAACCGAGGCCGCAATTGAGCGAGGCGAGTTCGCCGCCCGACACACCGCCGCGGCGGCCGAAAAAGCCGTGCGGGACGCCGCTCAGCGGCGCGGCGGTAGCGAACGGCGCGCTCACAGGTCGAGCCTGAAAAAACGGTCCTCGTCGATATGATTGCCGACGCGAAACGCGTTGCGACCGACGTCGTAGAAGCCGTAGCGGCGGTAAAAGGCCTGCGCGCGATCGTTCTCGATAAAGACGCTGAGGTAAAGGATCGACGCGCGCTCGCGCGCCCAGGCAATGCCCCAGTCCATCAAGGCCGCCGCGACGCCGGTTCCCTTGGCGGCTTCCGCGACATAGATCTGGTGCAGCTCGACCGCGCCGTCGGTCGGCTGGTCCGCGGGCAGATCGAAATCGACCGGCCCCATCTTGATATAGCCGAGGATCGCGCCCGCATCGTCCCGCACCAGCGCGATGTCATGGTCGTCGCTCGCGATCTGCGCGCGCACGCGCTCGGGCGGGTTCCAGCCTGCAAGGAAGGTGGAGAGGTCGGCGGGGTCATAGATATGCCCGAAAGTGTGGGTGAACGAGCCGTTGGCGAAGGCAGCGATCGCCTCGGCATCGGCCGGTCTTGCCAGTTGAATGGCGGTCATGCGGCGTCTCCTGTGAATCCTGCGGGCGTCGGCCAGTCCGGCGCGGTGAAGGCCATCACCTTGAACAAATCGCCCATTTCGCGCGGGGCGACGAGCCGGTCGCGCTGACCGCGCAATTCCCCGGTGCGATCGGGCGCGGCAGCGGTGAGCGATCGCAGCCGCGCGTCGATGCCGAGCCGTTGCAGCCATTCGCCCTGTGTCACCAGCGGGCTCACGACCGCGCCCGCGCCGCGTGCCGCATCGGCCAGCGTGGTGAAATCGACATGCGCGGTCAGATCGACCTCGCCCGGATCGGCGAAGGGGTCGGCGAAGCGATGCGCCTTCACCGCCTGCAACGTATCGCCGGCGGCAGGGCCGGCATAGCCATAGTCGATCGCGAGCATCGCGCCGCCCTGCCGCGCGAGGCGGAAGGCGCAGCGCTGCATGATCGCGGCCGCGACGGGCGCCGTTTCGACGATCGTGCCGCCGGGTTTGCCGCGCAGCGAAGGGGGGATGGCGTCGTCGGCCGCGATGTCGCCCGCGACCGGCGCCAATGTGCCGTCGCGGCGCTCGAACATGCGCTCGCGCC
>CBJKNR010000546.1:0-1947 GCA_966417555.1 uncultured Sphingopyxis sp. | reverse complement strand
GCAGCCTTCGACTTCAAGCGGGACCCCGGGTCAAGCCCGGGGTGACGATGAAGGTGACAGGCTTTCGGCTGTCATCTCGCCCGATCCCGCAAAGAAAAAAGGCCGCGCTTCCATCCGGAAACGCGGCCCTTTCAAAAGGCGCGGCCTGAAGAAGCTCAGGCTTCCTCGGCTTCGTCCGCAGCCGGAGCTTCCTCGGCGGCGACTTCCGACGGCGGAGTCGCGTCCTCGAATTCGTCCTCGCTGTCGGGTTCCAGCGCCGAAGCGACGGCTTCGGCCTGTTCTTCCTCGAACATCGCGGCGATGACGTCGATGCCCTGCTTCTGCATTTCGGCTTCGTCGGGCGAGCGCGCGACGTTGACGCCGACGGTCACGACGACCTCGGGGTGCAGCTTGACCTTGACGTCGACGAGGCCAAGCGACTTGATCGGGCGCTCGAGCTCGATCATCGCCTTGGTCACGCCGGCGACACCGTCTTCGACAAGCGCCTCGACGATGTCGCGCACCGCGACCGAACCGTAAAGCTGGCCGGTGTTCGACGCCTGGCGGATCAGGACGATCTGCTTGCCGTCGATGTCCTTGGCGCGGCCCTCGGCGTCGGTGCGACGTTCAGCGTTGTCGGCTTCGATCTTCGCGCGGTTGGCTTCGAACAGCTTGCGGTTGGCTTCGTTCGCACGGAGCGCCTTGTTGTTCGGGAGCAGATAGTTACGGGCAAAGCCGTTCTTGACGGTGACGACGTCGCCGATACCGCCCAGTTTCTCGATACGTTCGAGCAGGATGATTTCCATGACGCTGCCCTCCTTACTTCACAATGTAGGGGAGCAGGCCGATGTGGCGCGAGCGCTTGATCGCCTTCGCCAGCTCACGCTGCTTCTTGGTGGACACCGCGGTGATCCGCGACGGGACGATCTTGCCGCGCTCCGACAGGTAACCCTGGAGCAGGCGGACGTCCTTGTAATCGATGACCGGTGCGTCCTTCGCGCTGAAGGGGCAGGTCTTGCGGCGGCGGAAAAAGGGTCGTGCCATTGTGCTGTTCCTTATTCTTCGCCGTCGCGGTCACGGCCACGGCCGCCGCGGCGTTCCTGCTTGCGCATCATCACCGACGGACCCTTTTCGAGTTCGTCGACCTTGATGGTGAGCCAGCGGATGATATCTTCGTTGATCGCAGCCTGACGCTCGATCTCTGCGATCGCTTCGCCCGTGACTTCGGCCGACAGCATCACATAATGACCCTTGCGGTTCTTCTGGATCTTGTAGGCGAGCTGCTTGAGGCCCCAGGTCTCGGTCTTGTGGACCGTGCCCTTATACTCGCCGATGACATTGGTGACGGTTTCCGCCAGCGCATCGACCTGAGCCTGGCTCAGGTCCTGACGCGCGATAAAGACATGCTCGTAAAACGGCATGGTTTGCGTCCTTCGATTTGGCCGATCGCTGATTTCGCGCCAATCGCGAAACCCCTCCGGCTGTCGTCCGGCTTTGCCTATTGGTGCAAAGCAAACGGGGCGAACGGCACAAGGCCTCGCCCCGAATGAGCGCGCCTATACAGATTCGCGGGGAGAAATCAAGCGTCGGCCAGCTTTTCCAGCAACTCGCGCCCGAATTCGGTGAGCGTGTCGTCGCGCGCGCCGAGGATCAGGATGCGGTCGCCGGGACGCGTTTCGTCGAGCATCGCCGCACCGCATTCTGTGCGGGTGGTCAGGTGCACCGCATCGCCGCCGGCGCCAACGATGTCGGCCACCAGCGTCTCGCTGCCGATGCTGCGGTCGACGGTGCCGCCGAAATAGACGGGATCGCAGACGTAAAGCTTGTCGCCATCGCGCATCCCCGCGGCAAAGCTGGCCGCGAGTTCCTTGCCCATCTGGCGCAGCGGGCCGTACCCGTGCGGCTGGAAGAAGAGCAGCGCGCGGCCCGGCAGCGTTTCGTTGACCGGCGAGCACATCGCGGAGATTC
>CBJKNR010000545.1:0-1965 GCA_966417555.1 uncultured Sphingopyxis sp. | reverse complement strand
GCGCCCTGCTGTTCGGTGCCCTGGGTGTCGATCCGCTGTTTGAAGCCGAACAGACCGACGACGAAGTCGACCTTCTTGCTTTCGTAATTATAGCGGAATTCCTGGCTATACTGGTCCTGCTGCGACGGGTTCTGCGACAGCGAGACAATCGGCAGACCGGTGAAGTCGCGGTCGTTCGCCGGCTTCCAGTCCCAGAAGCGCCAGGCGGTGACCGAGGTCAGCGTGCCGGGGCCGACATTCCATTTGATGCGGGCCGAAACGCCGCCGATCTTGTTGCCCGCGTTCAGTTCCGAATCAAGGTCGGTCAGGCGGTCATAGGGATTGCGGCTGGGGACCACATAGCCCTGCGCAGCGGCGAGCGCGTCATATTGGCGGGTGAGCGGGCGCTGCGTCGTGCCGACGCGCACGAAGACGGTGCCGCAGCATTCCGGGTTCTGCCGACTGTAATCGCCCGACAGCGTCAGGCTGAAGTCATCGTTCGGCTGGAACAGCAACTGGCCGCGAATGCCCAGATTGTCCTGCTCGTTGATCCAGCGGTCCGACGTCACATTGTAGATCGTGCCGCGGCGGCTGGTCGAGGCGATCGCGATGCGTGCGGCGATGGTGTCCGACAGCGGTCCCGAAACAGCGGCTTTCGCCTGCTTGAGGCCCAGATTGCCGACGCTGAGCTCGGCGCGGCCCTCGAAATTGAAGGTCGGCTGGTTGGTCGTGATGTTGATCGCGCCAGCGGTCGTGTTCTTGCCGTAGAGCGTGCCCTGCGGGCCGCGCAGCACCTCGACCTGGTTGACGTCGAGAAAGTCGAAAGTCGCGGCAGCGACGCGCGAGTTGTAGACATCGTCGACATAGATGCCCACGCCCTGTTCAAACCCGTCACTGGTAAGGCCGAACGGCACGCCCAGGCCACGGATATTGACAGAGGTGTTGCGCGGGTTGGTGGTATAGACCTGGAGCGTCGGGGCGAGCTGCTGAAGCTTCACGACGTTGAAGTTGCCGGTCGCTTCGATGCTGTCGCCGCGCACGACGGAGATCGCCAGCGGCACTTCCTGTGCGGTTTCGGCGCGGCGGCGGGCGGTGACGATGATCACTTCGCCACGGGCGCTGGATGCCTGCTCTGCGCTGTCCGCCGCGGATTGCGGAGAGGTTTGAGATGCATCCTGCGCTTGTGCGCTGGACGCGATGATGGATGCGCCCGCCACGCCGGCGAGCAACAGATAACGCGCAATCATGATGATTCCCCTTCCGGATGTCCGGTGAATGTTGATCGCGGCCTCTGCGGTGATCCGCTCAAAGCCGTTGGTCTGGGAATGGAAAATGTGGCCCACCCCTTGCCACCTGTTGTCAGCCCTTTTGCGGGCCTTGTTCAGCAACCCTGCAGTATTGCGCCCCCGCTTTGCTTCAGGCGGTCAGGCGCGTCTTTTCCGTTACGTCGATCTGCACCACCCGTGCATCATGGACGGTCAGTGTGACAGATCCGAAGCGAAGGGCCTCCAGCACGCTGCGCACCTTCTCGATGCTGACCGCAATGTCGTGGCGCTGCCCATCGCCGCGGCCGTTGCGGGCGAATTCGATCGATCGGTTTTCACTCATAAACACCTCTTGGCCGCTCTTTATCTCAACTGTATCGATAGACAAAAAAGCAAATATAAGGGGCGCTCAAGTTTCCCTTGTCGCGCCCTGAAGAAAGTTCAGCCGTTGACCCGTAATGCCGCCAATCGTCGCTCCTGATGAGCGAGCGGGATGGCGGGCCTTAACTGGCGCATTGCAGAGGCCTGCTCATGCGCATTGTCGATCAGCTTGTCGAGAAGAGCCTGACCGAAGCGCCATTCGCCCAAGCCCGAATCCGCATTGATATGGCCGCAAAAACCCGCGTCGACAAAGCTGCTGCCCCAGTTCTTGCCGATGCTGTGAGCCCGTTCGAAGAAGATATAGGGATCGTTGCGGCTCGCCACGACGATCGATGGAAAG
>CBJKNR010000544.1:0-1978 GCA_966417555.1 uncultured Sphingopyxis sp. | reverse complement strand
GCCACCATCGGCCCATGCGCGACGATCGGCATAGGGCACCGTCACCTCGCGGCGGTCGGCAGCGCTGCCATAGTCGCCGGTGCTGTAGAGGGTGAGATCGATGTCCGCCTCGGCATCGTCGCAGTTGAGACGGATGACCCCCTTGTTCACATATTTGTCGCTCGTCTCGAAATAGATGTCGCGCCACGGCCCTTTCGCGCTTTCGAGCCGGGCGAACCAGTCGGTGAAATAGACGTCGTCGAGCTGCTGGCGGTAGATATGCTCGACACTGACGTCCGGGCGAAACGCGCTTTCACGGCCGCCTGCTTCCGCCGCCGTCTGGCTCGCCGCCAGTCCGGCGAGCATCAGCCCCAGCGCGCGGATCACGCGGCATCCTCCAGCGGCGGCATATTGTGACCGAGCAGGCGCAGCACGTCGGCGGCGCATTCGACGACGTTCGATCCTGGGCCGTAAATACCTTGCACCCCGGCATCGCGCAGATATTGATAGTCCTGCGGCGGGATGACGCCGCCCGCGATCACCTTGATATCGCCGCGCCCCGCCTCTTTCAGCTTGTGGACAAGTTCGGGGATAAGTGTCTTGTGTCCCGCGGCAAGGCTCGACGCGCCAACGACATCGACGCCGCTGTCGAGCGCAAGCACGACCGTCTCCTCGGGCGTCTGGAACAGCGGTCCCGACACGACGTCGAAGCCCATGTCGCCGAACGCCGAGGCGATGACGTTCGCGCCGCGGTCGTGGCCGTCCTGCCCCATCTTGGCGACGAGCAGTTTCGGTTTGCGCCCCATGCGGCGTTCGACCGCCTGCACCCCGTCAAGCACCTGCTGCCAGCGGCTGTCGCCCTCGTAGGGCGCGGCATAGACGCCCTTTACCGGGGTCGGCTGGGTGCCGTAGCGCTGGAAGCTCTCTTCCATCGCCGAGCTGATTTCACCGAGCGTCGCGCGGGCACGCGCGGCTTCGACTGCATGCGCGAGCAGATTGGTCTCGATCGACTGCGGCGCCGCGGCAGCCTTGCGCAGCGCGTCGAGCGCCGCCTGGCACGCGGCTTCGTCGCGGCCGGCCTTCACCTTGTTGATCCGCGCGACCTGCGCCTCGCGGACCTTCGTATTGTCGACCTCGAGCGTTTCAAGAATATCCTCGTCCTTGAGGCGATATTTGTTCACCCCGACGATCACATCGTCGCCGCGGTCGACGCGCGCCTGCCGCGCGGCAGCAGCCGTCTCGATCATCGCCTTGGGCCAGCCCGCCGCGACGGCCTTCGCCATCCCGCCCTCCTTCTCGACCCGCTCGATGATCTCCCACGCCTTGTCGACGAGTTCCTGCGTCAGCGCCTCGACATAATAGGAGCCGCCGAGCGGGTCGACGACCTTGGTCATCCCCGTCTCTTCCTGGATGACGATCTGGGTGTTGCGCGCGATGCGCGCCGAAAAATCGGTCGGCAGCGCGATCGCCTCGTCGAGCGCGTTGGTGTGGAGCGATTGCGTCCCCCCGAGCATCGCCGCCATCGCCTCGATCGTCGTGCGCATCACATTGTTGTACGGGTCCTGTTCGGTGAGCGAGACGCCCGACGTCTGGCAGTGGGTGCGCAGCATCTTGCTGCGCTCGTCCTTGGCGCCGAGATTGGTCATCACGCGGTGCCACAGCACGCGCGCCGCGCGCAGCTTGGCGATCTCCATGAAGAAGTTCATGCCGATCGCGAAGAAAAAGCTGAGGCGCCCCGCGAACTTGTCGATGTCGAGGCCCGAGGCGACGCCGTAGCGCACATATTCGGCGCCGTCCGCGATCGTGAAGGCCAGCTCCTGCACCTGCGTCGCACCGGCTTCCTGCATATGGTAGCCCGAGATCGAGATGCTGTTGAACTTCGGCATCTCGCGGCTGGTATAGCCGAAGATGTCCGAGATGATCCGCATGCTCGGCTCGGGCGGGTAGATATAGGTGTTGCGGACCATGAACTCCTTGAGGATGTCGTTCTGGATGGTCC
>CBJKNR010000543.1:0-1987 GCA_966417555.1 uncultured Sphingopyxis sp. | reverse complement strand
TGATCAACCACCGCAAGGCACACAAAAACGAGTTTGCCGCGGCGGGGGTCAATCGCATTTCGATCGGTGTTCAGAGCTTCGAGCCGGAAGTGCTTGAATTTCTGGGCCGCGCGCATAGCGAAGACGAGGCGCGGCGCGCCATCGCGACGGCGCAGGCGCATTTCGCGCGCGTCAGCTTCGACCTCATTTATGCGCGGCCCGGCCAGTCGCTCGCCGCCTGGGAAAGCGAGCTGGCGGGCGCGCTGGCGTTCGGCACCGATCATCTGTCGCTCTATCAGCTCACGATCGAGCCCGGCACGCGGTTCGCGACGCTGGCCGCGAGAGGCGACCTCTCCATTCCCGACGGCGATGCGGCCGCCGACCTGTTCGACGCGACGCAGGCGATGACGCGCAGCGCGGGCCTGCCGCGTTACGAGGTGTCGAACCATGCCCGCCTAGGGCACGAGAGCCGGCACAATCTCGCCTATTGGCGCTACGCTGATTATGCCGGCATCGGTCCCGGCGCGCACGGGCGCCGCACGGGACAGGCGACCGAAAGGCACAAGAAACCCGAGAATTTCATCGCGGCGGTGGAGCGCAACGGGCATGGGCTGAAGGTCGAGACCGACTTGCCCGCGCACGAGCGCGCGACCGAGGCGATGCTGATGGGGTTGCGGCTGACCGAGGGGATCGATCTGGCGCGGATCGAGGCGCGGACGGGGTTGGCGCGCGGCGCGTTTGTCGATGCCGATGCGGTCGGGCGGCTGGCCGGGCAGGGGCTGATGCGCGACGAGGGCGACCGGCTCGGCGTCAACGACGACGGTATCCTTCTGCTCGACAGCATCCTTTCCGAAGTGGTGCGGACCGGCTGATTTCTCCAAACATCCGTTTGTGCTGGGCTTGTCGAAGCACCGTTTTTCCTTTTTTGGAGGCTATAGTATGATGACTTTACCTGGAGTCGTCATTGCGAGGAGCGGAGCGACCCGGGCGTAATCCGCTCTGGATAGCTTCCCCCGGCTTTCGCCGGGGTCGCGATGACGGGTTGGGGCAACGTAAAGTCATCATGCTCCAGAAGAAGGAACGGGGCTTCGACAAGCTCGGCCCGAACGGAATTTAGGTTGGCTGGAAATCTGATCCGCGACTGGGATGCCCATCTGGCATACGAGAAGCGCCGGTCGGAGCATACGCGGCGTGCCTATATCGCGACCGCCGGGCGTTTTTGCGCTTTCCTGTCACGCCATCGCGGCGGCGCCGTCGATGCGGACATGCTGAAAGCGCTCACGCCGAACGACCTGCGCGCCTATCTCGCCGAGCGCCGCGCCGAGGGGCTCGGCAATGCGTCGGCCGCGCGCGAGCTTTCGGCGCTGCGCACTTTTCTGCGCTTCGTTGGCGGATCGAACGCCAGCGTGCCGCAGATGCGCGGGCCGCGGGTGAAGAAAGGCCTGCCGCGCCCGGTTGCGCCGGCCGAGGCGCTCGCGCTCGCACAGGATGTCGAGGATAATGCCCGCGAGGGCTGGGTCGGTGCGCGCGATTTCGCGCTCCTGCTGCTGCTTTATGGCGCGGGCCTCCGCATCGGCGAGGCGCTGTCGCTGACCGGCGCGATATTGCCGCTCGGGGATACGCTGCGGGTGACGGGCAAGCGCAGCAAGACGCGGATCGTACCGATCCTGCCGGCAGTCGCGAAAGCCGTATCGCGTTATGTCGCAGCCTGCCCTTATCCCATCGCCAAGGAAACGCCGCTGTTTCTCGGTGCGCGCGGCGGGCCGCTGGCGCCCGGCGTCGTGCGTGCGAATGTGCGCTCGGCGCGGCGCGCGCTGGGCCTGCCCGAACGGACGACGCCGCACGCGCTGCGCCACAGTTTCGCGACGCATTTGCTTGCGGGCGGCGCGGATCTTCGCAGCCTGCAGGAATTGCTCGGCCATGCGAGCCTGGCGTCGACACAGGTCTACACCGCCGTCGATGCCGCGCATCCGCTGTTCGTCTATCTGCCGTGCGGGGTCGGCGGCGC
>CBJKNR010000542.1:0-1999 GCA_966417555.1 uncultured Sphingopyxis sp. | reverse complement strand
GGACGGAGCTGCTTGCGCGCTGGCGCGTCGCGACCGACGACCGGCGCACCGCCGACGAGTATATGGTGTGGCTCGACCAGCTGCTGCGGATCGAGGGGCATGATCGCTCGGAGGTCGAAGCGGTGATCATCTCGACCGTCGTCCCCCGCGCGCTCCACAATCTGCAATTGCTCGCGGTCAAATATTTCGGCGTCGACGCGCTCGTCGCGGGGCGCGAGCCGGTGACGTGGGGCATCGCGCTCAAGGTCGACGAGCCGCAGTCGGTCGGCGCCGACCGCGCATGCAACGCAATTTCCGCGCAAGCAGTCGAACCTGGCAAGCACAAGCTCGTCATCAGCTTCGGCACCGCGACGACGCTCGACCATATCGGCCCCGACGGCGCCTATCGCGGCGGGATCATCGCGCCGGGGGTCAACCTGTCGCTCGAAGCGCTCGTCGCGGCCGCGGCGAAGCTGCCGCGTATCGCGATCGAGGCGCCGGCAACGGGCAGCGTTATCGGGCGGACCACCGAAAGCCAGATGCTGATCGGCGTCTATTGGGGCTATGTCGCGATGATGGAAGGGCTGATCGCGCGCATGAAGGCCGAAATCGGCAAGCCGCTCACGGTCATCGCGACGGGCGGCCTCGCGACGCTTTTCCAGGAACAGGCGCACCTGTTCGACCGTATAGAGCCCGATCTGACGCTGAACGGGCTGATGCACCTTTATCATCAACGAAAGCCAATAATATGACGACTCCGGGCAAGGAGCTGCTTTTTCTCGCATTGGGCGGATCGGGCGAGATCGGCATGAACGCCAATCTCTACGGCTGCGACGGCAAATGGATCATGCTTGATCTGGGTGTGACCTTCGGCAGCCACGATTATCCTGGCATCGACATCGTCATGCCCGACCTCGAGTTCATCGAGGATCGCAAGAATGACCTGCTCGGGATCGTGCTGACCCACGGGCACGAGGATCATATCGGGGCGATCCCCTATCTTGCGGCCGAACTCGGGGTGCCGCTCTATGCCAACCGCTTCACCGCGGGGCTGATCGCGCACAAGCTTGCCGAGGAAGGGCTGGAGAATGAGGTCGAGATCAAGACCGTCGATATTGACGACAGTTTCCGGCTCGGTCCCTTCGGCATCCGCCTGATCCCGCTTGCGCATTCGATCCTCGAAATGAGCGCGGTGGTGATCGACACGCCCTATGGCCGCGTCTTCCACACCGGCGACTGGAAACTCGACGAGGAGCCGATTCTCGGCGAGCCCGCGACCGCCGCCGCGCTGACGGCGGTCGGCGACGAGGGGATCGACGTTCTCGTCTGCGATTCGACCAATGCCTTCAATCCGGAGGCTTCGGGCAGCGAGGGCGCGCTGCGCGCGGGTCTGGAACAGGCGGTGGGCGCGGCCAGGGGCAGGGTGGTCGTCACCACCTTCGCGTCGAACGCGGCGCGGCTCAAGACGCTGGGCGATGTCGCCAAGGCGACGGGACGCAGTCTTTGCGTCGCGGGGCGCTCGCTCGACCGCATTCTCGGCGTTGCGCGCTCGGTCGGCTATCTCAAGGATTTCCCGCCGACGGTCGATTTCGACGAGGCGATGCGCCTGCCGCGCGACAAGGTGATGGTGATCGCGACGGGCGGGCAGGGCGAACCGCGCGCGGCGCTCGCGCGCATGGCGGCCGACATCCACCAGATCAAGCTTGAGGCGGGCGATACCGTCGTCTTCTCGTCGAAGCAGATCCCCGGCAACGAGGTCGCGATCGGGCGGATCATGAACCAGCTCGCGGCGAAAGACATTCTGACCGTCACCGAAAAGCAGGCGCATATCCACGTCAGCGGCCATCCGGGGCAACCCGAACTCGCCGCGCTTTACGGCTGGCTGCGGCCCAAGCTCGTCGTTCCGGTGCATGGCGAGGTCCGCCACATGCACGAACAGGCGCGCTTCGCGCTCGAAAAGGGCGTTCCGGGTGCGCTGGTGCAGGAAGATGGCGATCTGGTGCAGCTCGCGCCGGGAGCG
>CBJKNR010000541.1:0-2003 GCA_966417555.1 uncultured Sphingopyxis sp. | reverse complement strand
AGCGGCTTGTCACGCTCTGGATTGCTTCGTCGCTACGCTCCTCGCAATGACGAGGTGTTTGGTGCGACGTCAATCGCGCAGCAGTTCGTTGATTCCGGTCTTCGCGCGCGTCTGCGCGTCGACGCGCTTGACGATCACCGCGCAGTACAGCGACGGCCCCGGCGTCCCGTCGGGCAGCGGCTTGCCCGGCAGCGATCCCGGCACGACGACCGAGTAAGCGGGCACTTCGCCGATGAAGACTTCGCCCGTCGCGCGGTCGATGATCTTGGTTGATGCGCCCAGATAGACCCCCATCGACAGCACCGCCCCCTCGCGCACGATCACGCCCTCGGCGACCTCGGCGCGGGCGCCGATGAAGGCGCCATCCTCGATCACCACCGGTCCCGCCTGCAGCGGCTCGAGCACCCCGCCGATCCCCGCGCCGCCCGACAGGTGGACGTTTGCGCCGATCTGCGCGCAGCTTCCTACGGTGGCCCATGCGTCGACCATCGACCCCTCACCGACCCAGGCGCCGATATTGACGAAGCTCGGCATCAGCACCGCGCCCTTGCTGATATAGGCGCCGCGGCGGACGATCGAACCGGGCACGGCGCGGAAGCCCGCATCGCGGAAGCGGTTCTCGCCCCAGCCGGCGAACTTCGACGGCACCTTGTCCCACCAGGTTGCGTCGCCCGCGCCGCCGTCGATGATCTCCATATCGTTGAGGCGGAACGACAGCAGCACCGCCTTCTTCAGCCATTGGTTGACTTGCCAGATCCCGCCCGCATCGCGCTCGGCCACACGAAAGCTGCCGTCGTCGAGCCCGGTGATCGCCGTCTCGACTGCCTCGCGCACCGCGCCCTGCGTCGTCAGCCCCAGCGTGTCGCGCGCGTCCCACGCGGCTTCGATCGTGCTCTGCAGGTCGGTGGTCATGAAATTCCCCAGGGTAAAGGCAAGGTATCGAGCCAGTCGGCGATGTCGGTCGCGTGAAAATCGACATGCTCCGGCAGGTGGCCCCGATGGCCGCTTTCGCTGCCATTGTCCAGCCAGACGGTCATCATCCCCATCGCCTTGGCCGGGGTCAGGTTGCGCGCCATATCCTCGACGAACAGGCTCTTCGCCGGATCGACGCCGAGGTGCGCGACCATCATGTCATAGGCGGCTGCGTCGGGCTTGGGCGTATAGCGGGTGACGCGAATGTCGCAGATGCCATCGAACAGGTCGGCGATCCCGCGCGCTTCGAGCACGCGCCCTGCATAATCGGCATCGGCGTTGGTGAAGACCAGCTTGCGTCCCGGCAGCCGCCCGAGCCCGGCACGCAATCGCGGATCGACGCTCAGCCGGTCGAGCGCGATGTCGTGGACATCGACGAGGAAATCCTCGGGATCGACATCGTGGTGGCGCATCAGCCCCGCCATCGTCGTGCCATGATCGTGGAAATATTGCTTCTGCACCCGCCGCGCCTCGACCGCGTCGACGTTCAGCAGCCGCATGATGAAGGCGCCCATGCGCTCGTCGATCAGGTCGAACAGCTTCGCCGACGGCGCATAGAGCGTGTTGTCGAGATCGAAGATCCAGCTGTCGATATGGTCGAGTGCGGGCATGGGCGGCCGCATATAGGCTGCATCTTGCGACGGCAAGGCGATGGACGATCAATTAACCGCAGGATGCTACCCCTTTTCTCCCCGCCAAGGTAAAAGGCGGCATCAGGGCAAAGGGGAACGGCCATGGCCGACGCGAACCGACGCAGCCGCATCCGGTGGATGACCGGCCGGTCTTTGCCCCTTTTGCTCGGAATCGTGACGCTCTCGCTCGCGGGATGTGGCGGCGGAGGCAGCAGCGCCCGCCCCTCGCCGACCCCGGCGCCCCCACCCGCTCCCGCGCCGACTCCAACCCCAACCCCGACGCCCACACCGATCACTCCGACGTCGACGTTCACGGCCACGCCCACCGGCACGCCGATCACTCCGACTCCGACCAGCACGCCCACCCCTACGCCCACCCCCACCCCGCAGCTGACCCTG
>CBJKNR010000540.1:0-2008 GCA_966417555.1 uncultured Sphingopyxis sp. | reverse complement strand
TGGTGCTGGCCTCGGCCTACACCAACAGTTTCGACGGTGCGCCGTCGACGATGCCGCAAGCGATCGCGAGGATATTCTTCACCGCGCCGCCGATCTCGGCGCCGATCATATCGGTCGAGACATAGGGACGAAAATGCGGCCGCGCGAGCGCGCCCGCGAGTTCGGCAGCAAGCGCGGCGTCGGCCGCGGCGAGCGTGATCGCGGTGGGAAGGCCCGCGGCGACCTCGTGCGCGAAGGTCGGGCCCGACAGCACGGCGTGCGGGCGCCGCGGCGCCAGATCGCGCGCCATGTCGATCGGGAAAGCGAAGCTGTCCGCCTCCATCCCCTTGCTGCAGAAGATCAGCGGGGCGCCGCCACCGGGCAGGTCGGTGAGTACCGCGCGCAAAAAGGGGACCGGGACGACGACCAGCAACGCGTCGAGATCGGCCATGGCAGCCAGATCGGCCGTCGCGGTCAGCGATGGCGAAAGCGTCGCACCCGGAAGGAAAACGGGATTGCGGTGCTCGGCATTGATCGCCGCGACGACGTCTGCTTCGCGGGCCCAGAGGCGCACCGGTGCACCGTCGGCCGCGAGCAGCTGCGCGAGCGCGGTGCCCCACGCGCCGCCGCCGATCACACCGAAATTCGAGTATGACGTCATGCTTTCACTCCGGCTCCGCGCACGGCTTCGGCCTCGGGATCGAGCGGCCAGCGCGGGCGCGCGGCGGTGTCGAGCGGGTCGGTGAGTCCCACCGCGAAGCGTTCGGCACCTGCCCATGCGATCATCGCGCCATTGTCGGTGCAGAGCCACAGCGGCGGCGCGACGAAGGCCTTGTCGAAGCGCGTCGCGAGGTCGGTGAGCGCGGTGCGGACCCTGCCATTGGCGGCGACGCCGCCCGCGACGACGAACGCCGTCGCCTCAGGGCAGGCGGCGAGCGCGATGCGGCTGCGGTCGACGAGGCAATCGACCACCGCCTGCTGGAAGGAGGCGGCGAGGTCGGGAACGGAATGTTCGCCCGACGCCGCGGCGCGTGCGACGGCGCTCTTGAGCCCGGCGAAGGAGAAATGCGGTTCGGCGCTGCCGACGAGCGGGCGGGGCAGGGGAACCGCTTGCGGATTGCCGTCCTTCGCGGCGCGCTCGACCGCAGGGCCGCCCGGATAGCCGAGCCCGAGCAGCTTCGCGGTCTTGTCGAAGGCTTCGCCCGCGGCGTCGTCGATCGTGGTGGCAAGGCGGCGGTAATCGCCGACGCCGCGCACGAACAGGAGCTGGCAATGGCCGCCCGAGACGAGCAACAGCAGATAGGGAAATTGGAGGCCTGCATCGGCGAGGCGCGGACTGAGCGCATGGCCTTCGAGATGGTTGACCGCGATCAGCGGCTTGTTCGCGGCATGTGCGAGCGCCTTGCCGGTGACGAGCCCGACCATCACACCGCCGATCAGCCCCGGGCCGGCGGTCGCGGCGATCGCGTCGACATCGGCGAGCGTCACGCCGGCGTCGGCGAGCACGCCCTCGACGATCGGCGCGAGCCGGTCGACATGCGCGCGCGCCGCAATCTCCGGAACGACGCCGCCATAGGGGCGATGTTCGGCCTCCTGCCCCGCGACGCGGTGCGCCAATATGCGCCGGTCGCTGTCGACAAGCGCTGCCGCGGTTTCGTCGCAGCTCGATTCAAGGCCGAGGATGAGAGTCATATTGTTGCGCGTTCCTTTACCCGCCCCTTTATCGGCAGGGCAAGCCGCGCTAGCAGCGGGGATGATGAATAGGCTTCCGACCCCCGAAAACCCGCTGCGTATCGGTACGCGGGCCTCGCCGCTCGCGATGGCTCAGGCCCATATGGCGGCTGCGGCGCTGATTGCCAGTCACGGCATCGACATGGCGGCGCTCGAAATCGTGCCGATGACCGCGACCGGCGACCGGATCCAGGACCGCGCGCTCGCCGAGGTCGGCGGCAAGGCCCTGTGGACGCGCGAACTCGACGCCGCGCTCGATGCCGGGGCGATCGATATTGCGGTCCATTCGCTGAAAGAT
>CBJKNR010000539.1:0-2019 GCA_966417555.1 uncultured Sphingopyxis sp. | reverse complement strand
AGTTCGGTCGACGGGCCGTCGGCGATGATGTCGCCGGCGCGGACCACATCACCCACCTTCACCAGCGGACGCTGGTTGATGCAGGTATTCTGGTTCGACCGCTGGAACTTCTGCAGGCGATAGATGTCGACGCCCGACTTGCCGGGTTCGACCATGTCGGTCGCACGGATAACGATACGCGTCGCATCGACCTGGTCGATCACGCCGCCGCGGCGCGCCGCGATGGCCGCGCCCGAATCGCGTGCAACCGTCTCTTCCATGCCGGTGCCGACGACCGGCGCCTCGGCACGGAGCAGCGGCACAGCCTGACGCTGCATGTTCGATCCCATGAGCGCGCGGTTGGCGTCATCGTTTTCGAGGAACGGGATCAGCGACGCCGCGACCGAAACGAGCTGCTTCGGCGACACGTCCATCAGCGTGATCTGATCGCGCGGCGCCATCAGGAATTCGCCGGCTTCGCGCGCCGAGATCAGCTCGTCGATGAAGCTGCCGTCGGGGTTGAGGTCGGCGTTCGCCTGCGCAACCGTGTGCTTCGACTCTTCCATCGCCGAGAGATAGACGACTTCGTTCGTGACCTTGCCGTCGACGATGCGGCGGTACGGCGTTTCGATGAAGCCGTATTTGTTGACGCGCGCGAAGGTCGCAAGGCTGTTGATCAGACCGATGTTCGGGCCTTCGGGCGTTTCGATCGGACAGATGCGGCCATAGTGGGTCGGGTGAACGTCGCGGACTTCGAAGCCCGCGCGCTCGCGGGTCAGGCCGCCCGGCCCGAGCGCCGAGACGCGGCGCTTGTGCGTCACTTCGGACAGCGGGTTGGTCTGGTCCATGAACTGCGAAAGCTGCGACGAGCCGAAGAATTCGCGCACCGCGGCGACCGCGGGCTTCGCATTGATCAGGTCGTTTGGCATCACGGTCGACACGTCGACCGAGCTCATGCGCTCCTTGACCGCGCGTTCCATGCGAAGCAGGCCGACGCGATACTGGTTTTCGAGCAGTTCGCCGACCGAGCGGACACGACGGTTGCCGAGATTGTCGATGTCGTCGATTTCGCCCTTGCCGTCCTTCAGGTTCACCAGCTCCTTGACCACGGCGAGGATGTCCTCGCTGCGCAGCGTCGTCACCGTGTCCTCGGCATCGAGGCCGAGGCGCATGTTGAGCTTGACGCGGCCCACGGCCGACAGGTCGTAACGCTCGGGGTCGAAGAACAGGCCGCCGAACAGGGCTTCGGCGGTTTCGCGCGTCGGCGGTTCGCCGGGGCGCATCACGCGGTAGATGTCGCTCAGCGCCTGATCGCGGTCCTCGGCCTTGTCGGCCTTCAGCGTGTTGCGGATCCAGGGGCCGGTGTTGTTGTGGTCGATGTCGAGCAGCACGAGCTTGTCGATGCCCGCGGCGTCGAGCTTTTCGAGATTGTCGGCGCTCACCTCGTCGCCGGCTTCGATATAGATCTCGCCGGTCGTTTCGTTGATGAGGTCATAGGCGCTGTAACGGCCGAAGATTTCCTCGGTCGGGATCAGCAGCGTGTCGAGACCGTCCTTCGCGGCCTTGTTGGCAAGGCGCGGGCTGATCTTGTGGCCGGCGGCGAAGACGACTTCGCCGGTCTTGGCGTCCACCACGTCGAACGCGGGCTTCGCACCGCGCCAGTTTTCGACGACGAACGGAACCTTCCAGCCGTTCGCCGCGCGCTCGAAGACGAGGCGGTCGTAGAAATGGTTGAGAATTTCTTCGCCCGACATGCCCAGCGCATAGAGCAGGCTGGTGACCGGCAGCTTGCGCTTGCGGTCGATACGGACGTTGACGATGTCCTTGGCGTCGAATTCGAAGTCGAGCCACGAACCGCGATACGGGATCACGCGCGCGGCGAACAGGAACTTGCCCGACGAGTGGGTCTTGCCGCGGTCATGGTCGAAGAGCACACCCGGCGAACGGTGCATCTGCGACACGATGACGCGCTCGGTGCCGTTGACGAAGAAGGTGCCGTTCTCGGTCATGAGCGGCATGTCGCCCATGTAGACGTCCTGC
>CBJKNR010000538.1:0-2025 GCA_966417555.1 uncultured Sphingopyxis sp. | reverse complement strand
AAGGGGGGAGAGTTGCCTTGCAACGCGAAAAGTCGCTGCTATGGGGCATCCCATGCGAACCGCCACCGTCCAGCGCACGACCAAGGAAACGGATATCGCGATCACCGTCAATCTCGACGGCACGGGCGAATATTCGGTGTCCACCGGCATCGGTTTTCTCGACCATATGGTCGAGCAATTGTCGCGCCACTCGCTGATCGACATCTCGATGACTGTGAAGGGCGACCTGCACATCGACCAGCATCACACGGTCGAGGATTCGGCGCTCGCATTGGGCGAGGCGGTGGCGAAGGCGCTTGGCGACAAGCGCGGCATCGCGCGCTATGGCGAGGCGCACGCGCCGATGGACGAGACGCTGACGCGCTGCGTGCTCGACATTTCGGGGCGCCCGCACTGCGTCTATAAATCCAGCTTCTCGCAGCCGCGGCTCGGCGAGATGGACACCGAGATGTTCCCGCACTGGTTTGCGAGCTTCGCGCAGACCGCGGGGATCACGCTGCACATCGAGATGCTCTACGGCGAGAACAATCATCACATTGCCGAAAGCATGTACAAGGCGCTCGCCCGCGCCTTGCGGCAGGCGGTCGAGATCGACCCGCGCAAGGGCGATGTGATCCCCTCGACCAAGGGCGTTCTCTAGAGGCCATTCATGAGCGTTATTGCCCTGATCGACTATGGCGCGGGCAATCTTCGCTCGGTGCATAATGCGCTCGTCGCCGCGGGCGCGGACAATGTCGCCGTCACCGCCGATGCCGATGTCGTGGCCAAGGCCGACCGCATCGTCCTGCCCGGCGTCGGCGCGTTTGCGGCCTGCATGAACGGACTCGCCGCCATCGACGGGTTGATCGACGCCCTGGAGCAGCGCGTACGCGGGCAAGGCGCGCCCTTCCTCGGCATCTGCGTCGGCATGCAGTTGCTCGCCGACGCGGGCGAGGAGCATGGGACGCACAAGGGACTTGGCTGGATCGGCGGCACGGTGCGCGCCTTCGATCCCGGGCCGGGTCTGCGCATCCCGCACATGGGCTGGAACGACGTCGTGCCGAGCTTCGCGCATCCGGTGATCGCGGCGGGCGAGGCCTATTATCTGCACGGCTATCATTTCGCCGATACGGCGCATGTCGCCGCGACCAGCAGCCATGGCACGACCTTCACCGCCGTGGTGGCGAGGGACAATATCGTCGGCGTCCAGTTCCACCCCGAAAAAAGCCAGGCCTACGGCCTCGCGACATTGGAGAGATTCCTCGCATGGCGCCCCTGACCATCTTCCCCGCGATCGACCTCAAGGGCGGGCAGGTGGTGCGGCTCGCCGAGGGCGATATGGCGCGCGCGACCGTCTATGGCGACGATCCGGCGGGGCAGGCGCGCCTCTTCGCCGATGCGGGCGCGTCGCACCTGCACGTCGTCGATCTCGACGGCGCCTTTGCGGGGGCGAGCGTCAACGGCGGCGCGGTCGAGAGCATCATCGCGGCCTTCCCGGGCAAGGTGCAGGTCGGCGGCGGCATCCGGGATCGGGAAGGCGTCGACCGCTGGCTCGCGCTCGGCGTCGAGCGCGTGATCATCGGCACCGCGGCGCTGAAGGACCCCGAATTCGTCAAGTCGGCCGCGCGCGACCTGCCCGGCCGTATCGTCGTCGGGGTCGACGCCCGGGACGGCATGGTTGCGACCGAGGGCTGGGCCGATGTGTCCGATGTGCACGTCGAGGACCTCGCGCGCCGCTTCGAGGATGCCGGCGTCGCCGCCTTGCTCTTCACCGATGTCGGCCGCGACGGGCTGCTCAAGGGCTGCAATGTCGAGGCGACGGTTGCGCTCGCGCGGGCGGTCGACATTCCGGTGATCGCATCGGGCGGGGTCGCCGACATCGGCGACATCCATGCGCTCCGCCCGCATGTCGCGAACGGCATCGAAGGCGTTATCTCCGGCCGCGCGCTCTACGACGGCCGGCTCGGTTTGGCCGAAGCGATTGCGGCGGGGGCGGCGTGACCGTCCGCGTCCGCGTTATTCCCTGCCTCGACGTCGCCGACGGCC
>CBJKNR010000537.1:0-2031 GCA_966417555.1 uncultured Sphingopyxis sp. | reverse complement strand
CGGGCCAGCCTGCTGGCTTGGCTTGAGCGGCGGGGCGGCACGGTGGGCGACTATGTCTTTCCCAGCCGGGTCGATCATAATGGGCATCTCAGCACTCGCCAGTATGCCCGGCTCGTCGATGAATGGGTGACAGGGGTCGGTCTGATGCGAAGCGAGTATGGCACGCACTCACTTCGCCGAACGAAGGCATCGATCATCTACGGGGCGACCGGCAACCTTCGTGCCGTCCAGATTCTTCTCGGTCATAGCAAGATCGAGAACACGGTGCGCTATCTCGGGATCGACGTGGAAGACGCGCTTGCCCTTGCCGAGAATACCGAAATTTGACTCGTTGGCTCCTCGCCTCCGGCGAGGGGCCAACCTCACGGCCATTGGGACAATCCTGCCGATCCAGAGCGATTGGTCGAACGGTAGCTCTCGCCAGGAGCCTACGTTCAGCCCTGAATCTGGTCATGTCGATATTGGTTCGCGCTGCCCACTATCGAGGACAGAAGGCGAGGACGCTAGGATGATAGACGTCCCCTGTTCCCAAGAGACGCTCAAGCGCCTGATTGGCTATGAGCGCGATGAACTCGGCTGAGCCAGTTTGCGCCTTGCAGTGCGAGAACGTGGTTCTCCCCGTCCTCGATCAGAGAGGCCCGCGCGTCTCGCAAGAGCTTTTCCAAGGGGTATTCCTTGGTAAGCCCGTTGCCGCCGAACATTTGCAGCGCGTCCGAGGCAACGTCGAAAGCGATCTGGGTCGCGGTGATCTTAGCAGTACAAGAAGCGAGAACATGCGGCGTCGGCGAAGAGAAATTATAAGCCGTTGCTCGGCGCGACATGGCCCGTGCCACCTCGACACGACGCCACATTTCGAAGAGGCGCCAGCGCACGAGCTGGTGATCGATGAGGAAGGAGCCGCCCTGCTTGCGCACATGCGCATAGTCCAGCGCATGCTCGAAGGCCGCCCTTGCGACGCCTGTGAAGATCGACGCCATGTCCATGTTGCCGAGTGTCAATGCACTGAAGACCGCCGCGCCATACTCGCCTTGCCGCGCCACGAGATACTTCCTAGGAATGCGGACATCGTCGAAAAATACCTCGCCCTGGGGCAAAGCCCGCTGCCCAAGCTTCTCAAGAGGCTTACCCTTGGTGATCCCGGGCAGATCGAAGGGGACCAGCATCACCGCGCCGTTGACGCAGCCATTGGGTTGGACAAAGCCATCCCCATAGTCCGCCGCGCAGAAAAGAAGGGCACATTCGGCGATCGGTGCGCACGAAACCCAGGCCGACGACTGACCACTCAGGATGATTCCGTCATCATAGACGCGTGCATGGAGGTTGCCCCTGCTGTGACTCTTGCCGGCCACAAGCTCCAGTCCTTCGAAATCGACGACGTCTGATCCGCGGTCCGGCTGGGTCGCGATCCAGCAGCCACGCAGATGTCCAAACCGCTCGATGATTTCGGGATCTCCGGTCGAGAGCGCCACGCTGCTTGCCATCTTCATCACGAACGCACCGACCGCCAGGCCGCAATCGCCGTAACCCAGCTCCTCGAAGACGATCGAGAAGGTCCGCTTCAACTGCTCGGGCGGCAAATTCGCCATGTCGGCAGGACCGAGCCCCAAGGTTTCGAACTGCTTGAGATAGTCCCAAATCGGGGAATCGCCGGCGATCACCTCGTCTGCAGTCAGTCGATCGAGCTTCGCACCGGTCGGTCGCATGACGTTGACCGCAAAGTCCCGGAGGCTCTCCTGAATGCTTTGCTCCTCCGGTGTCAAATCTCCATCGAGGCCGCTGATGGCCAGCTGTGGAATATCGACATTCTGGACATTGATCATGTTACCTCTCCAACTTCCGGCCGCTATCGGTTCACGCTATTGCTCTTGATCGCCTGGCCTCTTCTCGCGTCGCCAATGCCCCGCCCCAATTACTCTAGCGGCGGGGCGTTCGCGGCTATTAACTAAAATTTGATCCCCGCTTCAATCCCAAACGTGCGCGGCGCGCCAGGAGAGAAGTAGTCGTCGCCAAATAACTCAAGATTCAGGCCGT
>CBJKNR010000536.1:0-2037 GCA_966417555.1 uncultured Sphingopyxis sp. | reverse complement strand
CTTGCTGGAGCACGCCGCGGAAGGCGGGGTCCTCCATCGCGCGGCCGGTGCCGATCGCGACGCAGGTCAGCGGGTCTTCGGCGACGGTGACCGGCAGGCCGGTCGCGTCGCGCAGCAGTTCGTCGAGCTCGGCGATCAGCGCGCCGCCGCCGGTCAGGACAATGCCCTGGTCTACGATGTCGGCCGCGAGTTCGGGCGCGGTGTTTTCGAGCGCGATGCGCACGCCCTCGACGATCGTGCCGATCGGCTCGGACAAGGCCTCGGCGATCTGCGCCTGGTTGATCGAGATTTCCTTGGGCACGCCGTTCACGAGGTCGCGGCCCTTGATGTGGATCGTCAGGCCGGTGCCGTCGGCGGGGATGCGCGCGATGCCGAAGTCCTTCTTGATCCGCTCGGCGGTCGATTCGCCGATCAACAGATTATGATGTCGGCGGACGTAGGAAACGATCGCTTCGTCCATCTTGTCGCCGCCGGCGCGGACCGAGGTGGTATAGGCGAGGCCGCGGAGTGAGAGCACCGCGACTTCGGTGGTGCCGCCGCCGATGTCGACGACCATCGAACCGATCGGTTCGGTCACCGGCATGTCAGCGCCGATCGCAGCCGCCATGGGCTCCTCGATCAGCCACACTTCGCTGGCTCCGGCGTTCGACGCGGCGTCGCGGATCGCGCGGCGTTCGACGCTGGTCGAGCCCGAGGGGACGCAGATCACGATTTCGGGGCTGCGGAACGCGTTGGGCTTGCCGCCGTGCACCTTGGTGATGAAATGCTTGATCATCTGTTCGGCGACGTCGATGTCGGCGATGACACCGTCGCGCAGCGGACGGATCGCCTCGATGCTGTCGGGGGTCTTGCCCATCATCAGCTTCGCATCGTCGCCGACCGCCTTCACCCGCTTGATCCCGTTCAGCGTCTCGACCGCAACGACCGACGGTTCGTTCAGCACGATGCCCTTGCCGCGCACATAGACGACCGTGTTCGCGGTGCCGAGGTCGATAGCCATGTCTTGCGAGTTGAATTTGAGCCAGCGGGAAAAGAAGGACATCGATACTGCTTCCTGTCATCGAAGCCGCGTCCCTGACGGACACGCCCCTGTCGTGATTTACCGGCGCGCCCGGCCCGCGACAGCTGCAATCAGGGGGAGATTCCGGCCTGTCCACAAGGGGTGGCTGGACAAAATGATCAGGGCTGTGCGGATGGGTCGCGATTTGCGTTCGACTGCGCTAGGACAGCGGCCATGTCAATACGTCGCCTGCCCGAAAAGCTCGTAAATCGGATCGCAGCCGGTGAAGTGGTTGAAAGACCCGCCGCGGCGCTCAAGGAACTGGTTGAAAACGCTATCGATGCCGGTTCGACCCGCATTTCGGTGCGAATCGCCGAGGGCGGGATTTCGCGGCTCGAGGTCGAGGATGACGGCTGCGGAATGACCGCCGCCGAAATGGCGCTTGCGCTTGAGCGCCACGCGACGTCGAAGTTGCCGACCGACGCGATCGAGGATGTGACGACGATGGGCTTTCGCGGCGAGGCGCTGCCGTCGATCGCGAGCGTCGCGCGGCTGACGCTCGAAAGCCGGGTGGCGGGCGGCGACGGCTGGAAGCGCGTTGTCGACAATGGCGCGGTGGTGGCCGAAGGACCGGCGGCGCTGGCGAAGGGCACGCGCGCGCTGGTCGAGGACCTGTTCGCGCGCGTTCCGGCGCGGCGGAAATTCCTGCGCAGCGGGCGCAGCGAATATGCCGCGTGCCTCGATGCCGTGCGCCGGCTCGCGATGGCGCGGCCCGACATTGCTTTCGTGGTCGAGCATGACGGGCGCCGCGTCCTCGACGTGCAGGGCGGACAGGACCGGCTCGCGCGCGTCGCCGCGCTCACCCAGCGCGAGCTCGCGGCGAACAGCATCGGCGTCGACCTCGACCGCGGCGAGGTGCATCTCGGCGGCGTGATCAGCCTGCCGACCTACAATCGCGGGATCGCCGATCATCAATATCTGTTCGTCAACGGCCGGCCGGTGAAGGACCGGCTTCTCGTCGGGGCGCTGCGCGGTGC
>CBJKNR010000535.1:0-2050 GCA_966417555.1 uncultured Sphingopyxis sp. | reverse complement strand
GTGCGGCGCGCGTTCATCCCCTCGCGTCATGAGTGATGACGTTCGCGACAGCCTGATTCCCTATGATGAAATCGTGCAGGACGCGCTGCGCGCCGTGGTCGGCCGCGTGCTGAGCCAGATCGAGGGTTACGACAGCCTGCCGGGCGAACATCATTTCTATATCACCTTCAAGACGCAGGCACCCGGCGTCGACATCCCCGCGCATCTGATCGCCAAATTCCCCGACGAAATGACGATCGTGCTGCAGAACCGCTTCTGGGATCTCAGCGTCGAGGACGATCATTTCAGCGTCGGCCTGTCATTCAACCAGACGCCGTCGGTGCTGACGATCCCCTATGCCGCGATCACCGCCTTCGTCGATCCGTCGGTCGATTTCGGGCTGCAGTTCCAGGTCAGCGACGACGAGGCCGCGCAGCCCGAGCCGCATGACGAGGCCGACAACGACCGCCCCGAGGTAACGAGCGAGGACGGGTCGAACGTCGTGACGGTGGATTTCGGCAAGAAGAGGTAAGGCTGTGGGCCCACTCTGGCCCCCGAGCCGCTTCTGGCAATTTTGGGCAATCGCGGGAATGCTCGTCCTGACCGGCGCCTTCTGGTGGAGCGTCGAGGGCTATGCGCTGTTTCAGGGCGGCCATGCGCGCGGACAGATTGCCGACGGATTGCTGCGCTTCAGCTTGCTGGTGCTGACCCCAGGGCTCGTGCTCGTCTGGCTTGTCGCTGCATGGCTGCGCCGCCGCGTCGGCGAGGCCGGATATTGGCAGTTGCTTGGCCTCGTCGCGATGATCTGGGCCGGCGCGATTCTGGTGACAAGGATGCTGGTGGCATGAGCACGCGAATTGAAAGCGACAGTATCGGCAACATCGACGTTCCGGCAGATGCCTATTGGGGCGCCCAGACCGAACGCAGCCGCCACAATTTCGCTTTCCCCGCGCATGAACGCATGCCGATGCCGATCGTCCACGCGCTCGCGCGGATCAAGGGCGCGGCGGCGCGGGTCAACCGCGCGCACGGGCTTGATGCCGGGCTGGCCGATGCAATCGCCGAAGCCGCCGAGGCGGTGGTCGCAGGCCGGTATGACGACCAGTTCCCGCTCGCGATCTGGCAGACGGGCAGCGGCACCCAGTCGAACATGAACGCGAACGAGGTCATCGCCGGCATCGCGAACGAAAAGCTCGCGGGGACGCGCGGCGGCAAGTCGCCCGTCCACCCCAACGATCATGTCAACATGGGCCAGTCGTCGAACGACAGCTTTCCGACCGCGCTCCATATCGCGGTCGCGATCGAGACGACGGCGCGTCTGTTGCCGGCGCTGATCGAACTGACCGACGCGCTCGCCGCGAAGGCCAAAGCGTGGAGCGACATCGTCAAGATCGGCCGCACGCATTTGCAGGACGCAACGCCGCTGACCTTGGGACAGGAATTTTCGGGCTATGCCGCGCAGCTCGTCGCCTGCCGCGCGCGGATCGAGGATGCGCTCGCGCGCGACATCTGCAAGCTCGCGCAGGGCGGCACTGCGGTCGGCACCGGGCTCAACGCCCCTGCCGGCTTCGATGTCGTGATCGCGGCCGAGCTGTCGAAGAGCACCGGCATCGCCTTCGAACCCGCGCCCAACAAGTTCGAGGCGCTCGCGTCGAACGACGGCCTCGTCTTTTTCTCGGGCGCGCTGAACACGCTCGCCGTCGCCCTCACCAAGATCGCGAACGACATCCGCCTGCTCGGCTCGGGTCCGCGCGCGGGGCTCGGCGAGCTCGATCTGCCCGCGAACGAGCCCGGCAGCTCGATCATGCCGGGCAAGGTCAACCCGACGCAGTGCGAGATGCTGACGATGGTCGCGGCACAGGTGATCGGCAATCATCAGGCAGCTACCATCGGCGGGCTGCAAGGGCATCTCGAACTCAATGTGTTCAAGCCGCTGATCGGATCGAACGTATTGCGCTCGATCGAGCTGCTCGCGATCGGCATGACGGGCTTTACCGAACATTGCGTGGTCGGGATCGAACCCGATCGCGGCCGCATCGACGAGCTGATGAACCGATCGCTGATGCTGGTG
>CBJKNR010000534.1:0-2061 GCA_966417555.1 uncultured Sphingopyxis sp. | reverse complement strand
ATTCGTCGGGCACGACGGGCACGCCGAAGGGCATCGTCCACAGCCACGCGATGCGCTGGCAGCACATCGTCCGCGGCGCCCCTGCCTATGGCCCCAAGGCGGTGACGATCCTGTCGACCCCGCTCTATTCGAACACGACGATGGCGAGCTTCATGCCCACGGTCGGGTCGGGCGGACAGGTCGTCCTGATGAAGAAATTCGACGCGCACGGTTTCCTCGAACTCGCGGCGCGCGAGCGCGCGACGAACTGTATGCTCGTGCCGGTGCAGTATCGCCGCATCATGGCGCTCGACGATTTCGAGAGTTTCGACCTCTCAAGCTTCGTGATGAAATACTGCACCTCGGCGCCGTTCCCGGCGGCGCTCAAAGCCGATGTGCTGAAGCGCTGGCCGGGCGGGCTCGTCGAAATCTATGGCATGACCGAAGGCGGGGCGGCCTTCATTCTCGAAGCGCATCAATTCCCGGACAAGCTCCACACGGTCGGCAAACCCGCCCCGGGGCATATCGCCAAGGTGATCGACGAGGACGGCAACGAACTGCCGCAGGGCGAAGTCGGCGAGGTCGTCGGCCGCAGCCCTGCAATGATGACCGGATACAACAACCGTCCCGACGCGACCAAGGCGATGCGCTGGTACGACGCCGACGGAAATCTCTTTTACCGTCACGGCGACATCGGGCGGATCGACGAGGATGGCTTCCTGACGTTGATGGACCGCGCGAAGGACATGATCATCTCGGGCGGGTTCAACATCTTCCCGAGCGATCTCGAAGCGATATTGATCGCCGACGATCGCGTCGTCGAAGCGGCGGTGGTCGGCATGCCGAGCGAGGAATGGGGCGAGACGCCGGTCGCGTTCGTCGTTTTGAAGCCCGGCGCCGAAGCCGAGGCGGTACGCGCCGACTGCAACGCCAGAGTAGGCAAGACGCAGCGGCTGAGCGCGATCAGGCAGGTGGATGAATTGCCGCGCAGCCCGATCGGGAAGGTGCTGAAGCGCGAATTGCGGGATGCCTACGTCCGGTAGCGGCCGGAGGCGGTACGACCGAAAGGTGACATTTCTTTTCTCGTCACCCTGAACTTGTTTCAGGGTCCATGGCCTGCCGTTTCCTTCGGCGCAGCGCTGGACGAGAGCGCAGACCATGGATGCTGAAACAAGTTCAGCATGACGAGATTTTAGGGCAGTTTTCACCCCGGAGCTTGCACGATCGTCGCTCAGGCCGCACAGGCGCCCCCGCCCGGTCCGCGCGCCATATCCTGCGCCGCAGCGCGCCTCCACGGCGCGGCATAATGTATCGCCACAGCGATAGCAGATACCTCGGCCACGGCGGCCAGAAGGCGGCCGATCCAGTTCGATTCCGACAGATGATCAGACATGGCTTTTCTCCGGCGTCCGGTGCGAAGGGAAGGAAGAGCGATTGGCCGGACAGCAACATGCTACTCCGCGATCGCCGGCGATTGACGCCTAAATTGATCGTGCATGTGACCAATTTTCGCGCTATTCGCCAACTTATGCGAAAAACAGTCGATATCGACCATTTCGACCGCCGGCTGCTCGAACTGGTCCGGCAGAATAACCTGACGCCCGCGCGCGTGCTCGCCGACAAGGTCGGGTTGTCACTGTCTGCGGTGCTGCGCCGCCTGCGCCGCCTGCGCGAAACGAAAGTGATTGTCGCCGACGTCGCGGTGGTCAATCCCGCGCTGACCGGATCGGCGCTGACCATTCATGTCCTCGTGAAAATGCAGCAGGCCGGACCGCAGACGATGGACAATTTTGCAAGGGAGATAATACGCTATCCCGAAATCACCGCCGCGTGGGATGTGACGGGCGACGACGACTTCCTGCTCAAGGTTCAGGTGGCGACGATGGAGGAATATGATGGCTTCATCCGTCGCGCGCTCGGCGAAGACAAGGGCGTCCACTCATTCAAGACGCTGATCACCATCCGCCACATCATCGAGAATGAGGTGGCGCGCCGGCCGCTGCACGACTTCTGAGTCGGCGCCCCAGCCGTCAACCTGTCCGCTGCCGACCGGAAGCGGCCGTTATTCTCCCCTCCCGCTTG
>CBJKNR010000533.1:0-2094 GCA_966417555.1 uncultured Sphingopyxis sp. | reverse complement strand
ATGACGAAGCTGGCTAGATCAGCACATCGACCGTGTGGATCAGCACACCGACCAACCCGCCGACGAGCGTGCCGTTGATACGGATATATTGCAGGTCGTCGCCGACCGCATTCTCCAGCCGGTCGGTGATCGTCTTGGCGTCCCAGCCGCGGATCGTGTCCGACACGAGCTTGAGCGCGGTCTCGCCATAGCTGTCGACCATGCCGACGACGGCGCGGCGCGCATAACGGTTGAGCGTCCGCTTGATCGCGGCATCTTCGCCAAGCATCGTGCCGAATTGCGTGACAAGCTCGCCGATCCGGCCCGCGAGCATCGTGTCGGGGTTGCGCGCGGCCTTGAGCAGCGCCGACCGCCCCTGCTCCCACAGCCCGTCGAGCCAGCGCTTCACCGCCTTGTTCTCGAGCAGCTCGTCGCGGACGTGGGCAACCTTTGCCTTCACCTCGGGGTCGTGCTGCAGGTCGAGCGCCATCTTGGCGAGCCCTTCCTCGACGCGGATGCGCAGCGGGTGCGTCTCGTTGACCGCCATTTCGCTGAGCAGCTTCGACAGCCCCGCAACGATGCGGTTCGAAATGCTTTCGTCGAGCCCGGTGAAACGCACGATCGCGTTCGAATTGTCGTGCACCATCTGGTGGATCAGATGCTCGTTGAGCTCGAGCGTCTTCGATCCCCATTTGACCATCGCGTCGAGCAGCGGCTGGTGCCGCCCCTCGGCGAGCGCCGCCTGCAGCGCCTGTCCCAATAGCGGCGCGACATCGAGTTCGCGCAGGCGGTCGGCGATCGCCGATTTGACCATGCCGCCGAGCCGTTGCTGGTCGAGCGCGCCGAGCCCGTCGGCGATGATCCGCGACGCGCCAAGCCGCAGCCGTCCGCCACCTTCGGCCGGCTCGGAGAGGAATTTGCCGACCGCGCCCGCGACGTCGACCGTCTGCATCTTGCGCGCGATCAGGCGTGGCAGCAGGAAATTGGTGAGCAGGAAGCGCGCCAGCGTGTCGCCGATGCGGTTCTTGTTGCGCGGGATGATCGCCGTGTGCGGGATCGGCAGCCCCATCGGATGCCGGAACAGCGCGGTGACCGCAAACCAGTCGGCAAGCCCGCCGACCATCGCCGCCTCGGCGAAGGCGCGGACGAAACCGATCGCGGGATGAACGTCCTGAAAATATTTGGCGCCGACGAAGATGATCGCCATGACGACGAGCATGCCCGTCGCGACGACGCGGATATTCGATCCCCTCGCCGGAATGGCGACGCCAATCGGCCGGGCGAGGATGCGGTCGGTCATGCGAACCAAATGGCGAAATGCCACAAAGGTTGCAACCGGCGCAGATACTTGCCGCGCCGGCCGACCCGCATCACTCGGCCGGATGCGGCGCCGCCGGTTCCCCGCGCGGCTTCGTATCGTCGCCCTTCCGGTAGGTGAGCAGGTTGCTCGAGAAGAAGCGGCCGAGGCGCTTTTCGATGCTGTCGGCAAGGCTGAAGCCCGCCGGAACGATCAGCAGCGTCAGCAGCGTCGAGAGAATCAGGCCGCCGATCACGACGACGCCCATCGGCTGGCGCCATGCGCCGTCGCCCGAGAGCGACAGCGCGGTCGGCACCATGCCCGCCACCATCGCGACCGTCGTCATGACGATCGGCTGCGCGCGCTTGCGCCCGGCGTCGAGCAGCGCCGCGGTTTTCTCGACGCCATGATCCATCTCCTCGATCGCGAAATCGACGAGCAGGATCGAGTTTTTCGCGACGATGCCGAGCAGCATCAGGAGGCCGATATAGACGGGCATCGAGACTTCCATGCCGGTGATCCACAGGCCGAGCAGGCCGCCAAGCGGGGCGAGCAACAGCGACGACATGTTGACGAGCGGCGACAGGAAGCGGCGATAGAGCAGCACCAGCGTCGCGAAGACGAGCAGCAGTCCCGACACGACCGCGATCATGAAGTTGGTGATCAGCTCGGCCTGCCACTTGGCATCGCCCTGGATCACCTTGCGGATGCCCTGCGGCATATTCTTGACCGCGGGCAGCGCGTCGATCTTTTTCTGCGCGTCGCCGGTGACGAGCCCCGGCGCGAGGTCGGCGCCGATCACGATGCGCCGCGTCTGG
>CBJKNR010000532.1:0-2107 GCA_966417555.1 uncultured Sphingopyxis sp. | reverse complement strand
GAAGCTTCCAGAGGCGCCACGCGACTTCGGCGTCCTCGGCGGCATATTGCGTCGCGCGGTCGAGCGGCACTTCAGCAAAGCTGATCTGCGACTTGCCGGTGCCGCACACTTCCTTGAACGATATGCAGACATGGTCGAGGTGGAGCTTTGCCAGCTCGTCGAGCCCGTGCTGATGCTTGCCCGCGTCGAGCGCGAAGCTCATCACCAGCGTGTCGTCATAGGGCGCGACGGTAATGCCGTGCTGCGCGAGAACGCCGATGTCATATTTCAGATTATGGCCGACCTTGAGCACCGCCTCGTCGGCGAAGAGCGCGTGGAGGCGCCCGATCGCGTCGGCGAGCGGCACCTGCTCGGGCTTTTCGGCGAACATGTCGGTTCCGCCATGGCCGAGCGGGATGTAGCAGGCCTTGCCGGGACCGGTCGACAGGCTGACCCCGACGAGGTCGCCGGTGACGCTGTCGAGCGTCGCGGTCTCGGTGTCGACCGCGACGACATGTGCGGTGCGTGCCTCCTCGATCCAGCGGTCGAGCGCCTCGATCGTCGTCACCGTCTCGTAAAGTGAACGGTCGATTGCGGGCATCGGGGGCAGCGTGGGGGTCGAGGGGCCGGCCGCGGGCGCAGCCGGTGCGGCGCTCGCGCGCGGAAGCGTCGGCGGCCCGCCGGGCGTGCCGCCGAGGTCGAGCTTCGCCGAGAGCGAGCGGAAGCCATGCTCGTCGAGGAAGGTCTTCAGTGGCAGCGGCGGGATCGCGCCGAGCTTGAGCGTATCGAGCGCGTCGGGCAGCGCGACATCGCGCTTCAGGTCGACGAGGATGCGCGACAGTTCAGCCATCGCGCGATGCTCGATCAGATTGTCGCGAAGCTTCGACGCCTTCATCGTCGCAGCGCCGTCGAGCGCGGCGGTGAGGTTGCCATATTCCTGGATCAGCTTGGTCGCGGTCTTCGGTCCCACGCCGCGCACGCCGGGAACATTGTCGACGCTGTCGCCCATCAGCGCGAGCACGTCGCCGACCAGATCGGGGGTGACGCCGAACTTCTCGTTCACCGCTTCGAGCCCCAGCCGGATATTCTTCATCGTGTCGAGCATGTCGACCTGTGGTGCACCGTCTGCGGACTCGCGGATCAACTGCATCAAATCCTTGTCGCTGCTGACGATCGTCACGTCCCAGCCTGCGGTGACCGCGGCTTCGGTATAGGAAGCGATCAGATCGTCGGCCTCGAAGCCTTCCATCTCGATGCACGGCAGCGAGAAGGCGCGCGTCGCGTCGCGGATCAGCGGGAATTGCGGGCGCAGATCCTCGGGCGGCTCGGGCCGGTTCGCCTTGTACTGGTCGTAGATTTCGTTGCGGAACGACTGGCTCGAATGGTCGAGGATGACGGCGAGATGCGTCGGCCCGTCGGCGTCGTGGAGGTCCTTCGCGAGCTTCCACAGCATCGTCGTATAGCCATAGACCGCGCCGACGGGCACGCCCTTCGGGTTCGTGAGCGGCGGGAGGCGGTGATAGGCGCGGAAGATGTAGCTGGAGCCATCGACCAGATAGAGATGATTCTTCTCGGACATGGCGCGGGGTGTAGCAGGGGCGGTGCAGGCGGCCTAGGACTGATCGATATTCAGCTCTGGTGGCCTGCAAATGGCGGTTTTTTGCTTCCTGAAGCAGTCCGGCTTTCCGCGGTGACGATGATCACTGCCCCCGGTGCAGAATCTGCAATGCTTCGAGAGGTTTCGATCAAGGTCGGAGAGCGAGATGAAAATCAATATGCTGCTGGTGCCCATATTCACGGTATTTATCTGTGTCCCTCAGGGGCCTGCGGTCGCGCAGGACTATTGGGCGCCGGTCAATTATGACGCCGCGTGGGGTGCCTATGCCGGAGGGAGCGCAAAGGCCAAAAAGGCCGTTGCTCGCAAACATGCCGCCTGCGTGCGAAGCGCCCGATCAAAGAATCGAGCCGGCGCCGCGCGCAATCGCGCGGTCGCCCGCTGCGACGCCCAACGCAAGGCGGCTTTCCGGGGACGCAAACGCTAGGACCGATGTCTGCATTGGGGTGGGAAGCGGACGTTGCCTATCCCGTCATCCCTGCTAAGGCCGGGATCTCGCCCTACCGTATGACG
>CBJKNR010000531.1:0-2111 GCA_966417555.1 uncultured Sphingopyxis sp. | reverse complement strand
AAACGAAGCAGGACGAGCAGGACGAGCGCCAGTCCCGCAGTGACGGACGGTATCGCGCAGATCGCCGTCGCCGAATGCTATGTCCATTGCGCGAAAGCGCTGATCCGCTCGGGCTTCTGGTCGGCCGAGCCGTCGGGCGCAGCGCCGTCCGCACCGCGCGAATTCGCCGCCGGCGCGCGCTTCATGGCGCTCGCGACGATCGACGCCGCGGGCCGTGCTGACCTCAGCCCCAAGGGTGATCCGGCGGGATCGCTGGCGCATGCCGGCGGCGACCAGCTCTGGTTCGCCGACCGCCCCGGCAACCGCCGGGCCGACAGCTTCCGCAACATCATTGTCCAGCCGCGCATCGCCGCCGCGCTGCTGATCCCCGGCGCAGCGGACATGGCGATTGTCCGCGGCAACGCGATGCTCACCGACGACGCCACCGCGCGCGCCAGCTTCGAGGTGCAGGGCAAGGTGCCGCTGCTCACGACGCGCGTCGACGACCTCGAGATCGAATTGCGCCCCAGCGCGGCCCTTGCCCGCGCGGCGCTATGGCCCGCCGCCGCAGCGCCCGCCGACATCAAGCCGGCGAAGATGTTCGCCGAGCATGTCCGGCTCAACAAGGACAAGGGAATCGGCGCGCGTATCGCCGGCGCCTTTGTCTCGGTCCCGGGGCTGATTCAGCGTGGGCTCGACAAGGACTACAAGGACAACCTCTACTAGCAAGAGGGCCTTGGGGGACGACAGACGGAACCCCTCGCCGCCCCGATCATTTGGAATCCGACTCCGGATGCGGGACAGCGAAAGGGAGTGCCATGGCCGCACGCGCCTACTGGAAGGGACAGATACGCCTCGCGCTCGTGTCGATCCCCGTCGAAATCTACGCCGCGACCAGATCGGGCGCGGCGATCAGCTTCCGCCAGATTCACGAACCGAGCGGCAAGCCGGTCAAATATGAGAAGGTCGTGCCCGGGATCGGGCCGATCGATACCGACGACATCGTCAAGGGATACGAGATGTCGAAAGGCAATTATGTCTTGCTCGACGAGGAGGAGATCGAGGCGGTCAAGCTCGAGAGCAAGCGGACATTGGAGCTGCTCCAGTTTGTCGACGCCGGCGACATCGACATCCTCTACTATGCAAAGCCCTATTATGTCGTCCCCGCCGACGAGCTGGCCGAGGAAGCCTATATCGTCCTTCGCGAGGCGCTGAAGCGCACGAGGAAGGTCGGGCTCGGCCAGCTGTCGGTGCGCGGGCAGGAACAGCTTGTCGGCCTCCGTCCCTGCGGCAAGGGCCTCGTGCTCGAAGTGCTGCGCTATGCCGACGAGGTGAACAAGGCGGCGAATTATTTCCGCGACGTCGGGAACAGCAAGCCCGACGCCGACCTGCTCGACCTCGCCGAGACGCTGATCGACAAGAAAAGCGGCAAGTTCGACGCGAGCGACTATCACAATCATTATGTCGATGCGATCAAGCGCGTGATCGCAAAGAAGGCGAAGGCCAAGGGCAAGCGCGTGCTCGAGGATGTCGAGGAACCCGGACCGGTGAGCGGCGGCTCGAACGTCATCGACCTGATGGCGGCGCTCAAGGCCTCGGTCGAAGGCAAGAAAAAGACGGCGGCGGCAGAGAAAAAGGCTGCAACCAAAAAACCGGCCGCAAAAAAAGCCCCGGCTCGAAAGCGCGCCTGATGGAACTCAACGACGCGCTCTGGTGGGAAACGATCGACGCGCAAGTGTTGTTGCGGCTCGGCGTCGCGACGCTCGTCGGGCTCCTGCTCGGGCTCGACCGCGAGCTCAAGGGCTATGACGCGGGGCTGCGCACGCACGGGATGGTCGCGCTCAGCTCGTCGCTGACGACCGTCGTCGCGATCGCGCTCTATTACCAGCTTGGCGGGGCCAGCTCGTCGCTCGATCCGTTGCGCGTGATCGAGGGCATGGCGGCGGCGATCGGCATCATCGCGGCGGGGCTGATCATCGTCAAAGGCGGCGAGGTGCGCAACCTCACCACCGCAGCGCATATCTGGCTGACCGCGGCGATCGGCATCGCGAGCGGTGCGGGCTATTTCGCGGTCGTCCTGATCACTGCGGGACTGGCGCTCGTCCTGCTCGTCCTGCTTCGTTTCGTCGAAC
>CBJKNR010000530.1:0-2140 GCA_966417555.1 uncultured Sphingopyxis sp. | reverse complement strand
GCGGCGGCTGGGCAGAGCAGCGCGAACGCTGGGAGCAGCTTGCCGAGGGGCAGTCGCCCAAGGTGATGATCATCGCCTGTTCGGACAGCCGATCCGAACCGTCGCAGATTTTCGACACCAATCCGGGCGAGATCTTCGTCGTGCGCAACGTCGCCGCGCTGGTGCCGCCCTTCGAGACGACGCCGGGCCGCCACGGTGTCTCGGCGGCGCTGGAATTTGCCGTCCAGTTCCTGAAGGTCGAGGAAATCGTCGTGATGGGTCACGGCATGTGCGGCGGCTGCCACGCGGCGCTGCACCGCTCGATGGAAGGCGCCGAACCGGGCCGCGGCGGCTTCATCGCCGACTGGATCGCGATGCTCGATGATGCAAGCGCGCAGGTGCGCAGCGAACATGCGAATATCGACAATCGCGCGGCCGGCCGCGCCATGGAGCTCGCTGCCGTGCGCGTAAGCCTTGACAATCTCCGGACTTTTCCCTGCATTCAGGAAAAAGAACGACGGGGCTCGCTGAGACTGCGCGGCGCCTTTTTCGCGATCAGCGACGGGGTGCTGCACATAATGGACGAGGCGACGGGAGATTTTTCCCCCGCCTGAACAGGAGGGCGACATGAGCAAGAATGCATTCTGGGTGACCGTCATCTTTGCCGCGGCGATCGTCGGGGCGCTCCTTGGTCCCACGCTTGCGCGATCGCTCTCGCCCGGCGCGATGCTCACCTTTTCGGCGATCACCCTGGTTGCAATCGTCGGGCTTATCGTCTGGTCGCTGTCGAGCAACAAGTCGGGAAAGAAGGCCGACACGGCCGCGCTCGCCGACGCCCGCACGATGCGGGCGCCCGAAGGCAAGGCGCGCATCTATGTGACGCGCCGCGGCTTCGTCGCCGCGCTGCAGGGAATGAACGTCACGCTCGACGACACCGCCAGGGGCCAGATCAAGTCCGGCCAGATGCTGATGGCCGATGTCGCGCCCGGCACGCACCGGCTGCACGCCGCGATGGCGAAGGGCATCATGGCCAATGCAGGCACGATGGAGATCGAGGTCGGCGCTGGCGAGGTCGCGGTCATCGACGCGATGTTCGAAATGAGCGCGCTCAAGGGCGACGCGAAGCTGACGCGGCTCGACGGCGCAAAGGCGCGCGAGAATGTCGAGGCGACGAAGCTGATCCTGTGGGAAGTCGCGCCGGCATAGGCCGCGCCGGCCGCGCGACGAAGCGACGTCCGGCTGCGGGCAGCCGTGAAACATATCTGCAACAATGGCGCTGACGGCACGTTCTCCTTCGAAAAGGAGAATTTGATGGCCCTTCGCCAAACCCTGCTGGCTGCGCCGGCGCTTGCCTCGCGCAGACATATTTTCCCCGGCGAAGATGAATCCTACACCAAGGCCCGCAAATCGCTCCTTGCCGAAGAAATCGACCTGCGCCGCCGGATCGCCCGCGTGGCCGCCCAGCGCCGCGCGCTGCCGCCCGGACCGGTGATGAAAGACTATCGCTTCACGCTGAACAACGGGATCGAACTCGGCCTCGCCGACCTGTTCGGCAGCCGCGATACGCTCGTCACCTATTTCTGGATGTACGGCCCTGAACGCGACCGGCCCTGCCCGATGTGTACCAACTGGCTGGCCTCGGTCGACGGCAACGTCAACGACATCAGGCGCCGTGTCGCCTTCCAGGTTCTCGGGCGCAGCCCGGTCGAGCGCCAACAGGCGTTCGCGGTCGAGCGCGGGTGGCAGGCGCTCGATTTCCTGCAACTGGTGGGCGATAGCTATGCAAAGGATTTCAAACTCCTGAATGCCGACGGGAGCGAAAATCCGATGCTGTCTGTCTTCCGGAAGGACGGGACCGATGTCCGGCTGTTCTGGAAGAGCGAGATGACCGCCGAGATGGCCGATCCGGGACAGGACCCGCGCGGTGCGCCCGATATTGCGAGCCTCTGGAACATCCTCGACCTGACCCCGGCGGGGCGCGGGACCGACTGGTATCCGGCGCTGGAATATTGAGGTTGGAAAGCCGGTTTGGGGTGGGGAGCGGACGTTTGAAACCCGCATGTGTTTCCCCTCCCGCTTGCGGGAGGGGCAGCGAGGTTTGGCAGTTTGCTGCCTGGCCGCAGCGGGGAGGGTTATCGGCAACCTCACAGGCCCTCCCCCG
>CBJKNR010000529.1:0-2140 GCA_966417555.1 uncultured Sphingopyxis sp. | reverse complement strand
TGATGGAAGCCGTCACGACGGGCAACATCTGGCACTCCGGTCAGTCGGCAACGCTGCGGCTCGGCCCCAAGGCGGTGCTCGCCGAATTCGGCGCGCTCCACCCTGCACTGACCCGCGCGTTCGATGTCGACGGCCCGGTGATGGCGGTGCAGATCTTCCTCGACGCGATCCCGGCGAAGCGCGCCAGCGGCCCGGCGCGTGCGGCCTTCGCGCCCCCCGCGCTGCAATCGGTCCGCCGCGACTTCGCCTTCCTCGCGCCGACGGGTCTGACCGCCGCCGAGCTGGTGCGCGCGATCCGCGGCGCCGACAAGGCGGCGATCGTCGATGCGCGCCTGTTCGACCGTTTCGCAGGCGCGGGCGTGCCCGAAGGTCAGGTGAGCCTGGCAGTCGAGGTCGAATTGCAGCCCGCCGAGAAGAGCTTCACCGATGCCGAACTGAAAGCGATCGCCGACAAGGTGGTGGCTGCGGCGGCGAAGGCCGGGGCAGTGCTCAGAGGGTGAAAATCAGCGATTGATCGCCCCGGCCGCCGGCACGCTTTGCCCGAAGCACTCGACCAGCATTTCGGTCAGCACCCGGATCTTGCGAGCCGGATACTGGCCGGGCGGCCGGACGACATATATGCCGAGGTCGGGCGGCGGAAAACGCGGCATGACCGGAACCAGCGCGCCGGATGCCAGATGCTCGCCAATCAGGTCTTCGGGAACACCGGCAAGGCCTATTCCGGCCAGTGCGGCGGCCACAAGAGCAACGGCATTATCGGCCTTGAACCGACCCTGCGGCTTCAGTGGAATAGCCCGGTCGCCATCCATCGCCAGCCATGTTTCCGTTCCCTGCATGACGACCTCGTGCGTGACGAATTCCTCTGGCGTTTCCGGCGCTCCATGTTTCGCGATATAGTCCGGCGCTGCGACATATTTCGCGGAGATCGTGCCGACCCGTCGCGCGAGCAGGCTGGAATCGGCAAGATGGCCGACCCTGATCGCGCAGTCGAAGCCCTCCGCGATCAGATCGACGAACCGGTCGGTGTAGCTTGCCTGGACGTGCAGCCCAGGATGCAGCCGCGCCATGTCGGCGAGCACGGGCGCAAAATGTGTCGGGCCGAACGACAGAGGCGCGGCCACGCGCAAGCGCCCCTGTAGATCGCCGGCCGGCAGGATCGTTTCCATCGCGACGTCAATCTCCGCCACGACGCGGGCGGCATGGTCGCGAAAGATAATTCCGGCCTCGGTCAAGGCCGCGCCGCGGGTCGTGCGTACCAGGAGCTGGACGCCGAGTTCCTCTTCCAGGCGCGCCAGACGGCGGCTGACGATCGACTTCGACAAGCCGAGCCGTCGTGCGGCGGGCGACACCCCGCCGGCATCGGCGACCTCCACAAACGTCCGCAGCCCATCGATATCCATTCGGCGTTCCCCGATGCGCGACACAGCATGCCGCAAAGCGCCGCTACCGCATCGGAAACGGGAATGGCAATCCCTCGGCGGAGAGGCCGCTTTGCGATCGTCTCACGCAACCCATTCCACCCAACGGCAGCAGAGGAATATCCATGACCTTTCGTAACGGCCTTGATTCGCTTCTTCGCCCCGAAGACTCGGTCCTCGTTCTGATCGATCACCAGCCCTATCAGCTCGCGAACCTGAACAGCCACGATCCGCAAGCTGTGGTCAACTATTCGACCGCGCTGGCGAAGCTGGCAAAAGCCTTCGATGTTCCGACCATTCTCACCAGCGTGATCGCGGCGCGCGGTGGACTTCTCTTCAAGCAGATCACCGACGTATTTCCGGACCAGGAAGTCATCGATCGTACCTGGGTGAACACATGGCAGGACGAGAATGTCGTGAACGTCGTGAAGGCGACCGGCCGCAAGCAGCTGATCATCGCCGGTCTGTGGACCGAGGTCTGCGTCGCAATGCCTGTCATCCAAGCCGCCGGCGAAGGCTGGGACGTGACCGTGATCACCGACGCGTCCGGCGGGATTTCGAAGGAGTCTCACGAAGTTGCCGTCCAGCGAATGATCGCGGCCGGCGCGAACGTCATGACCGTGATGGCGCTCGCTGGCGAATGGCAACGCGATTGGGCGCGCACGGGGCATGTCGAGGAGCTGACCGAGATTCTCATCCAGCACTTCGGCGGCAGCGGCATC
>CBJKNR010000528.1:0-2142 GCA_966417555.1 uncultured Sphingopyxis sp. | reverse complement strand
TCCGAGAGGGTTGGCGCGGGGGGGTGAAATGGGTCCCCTCGCTCCGAACTCGTGTCAGGCGGCGAACTGGTTCATCGTATTGTCCTTGCCTGCAGCCTTCAGCGCCGCTTCGCCGGCGAAATATTCCTTATGGTCGTCGCCGATGTCGCTGCCCGACATATTCTGGTGCTTCACGCAGGCGATGCCCTGACGGATTTCGGCGCGCTGGACGCCCTTGACGTAGCCGAGCATCGCCTCGTCGCCGAAATATTCCCTGGCGAGATTGTCGGTGCTGAGCGCGGCCGTGTGATAGGTCGGCAGCGTGATCAGATGGTGGAAGATACCCGCGCGCTTCGCAGCGTCACGCTGGAAGGTGCGGATGCGGTTGTCGGCCTCTTCGCCCAGCTCGGTTGCGTCATAGTCGGCGCTCATCAGCTTGGCGCGGTCATAGGCGCTGACGTCCTTGCCCTCGGCCTGCCAGCTGTCGAACACCTGCTGGCGGAAGTTGAGCGTCCAGTTGAAGCTCGGCGAATTATTGTATGCGAGCTTCGCATTGGGGACGACTTCGCGGATGCGGTCGACCATGCCGGCGATCTGTTCGATGTGCGGCTTTTCGGTCTCGATCCACAAGAGGTCGGCGCCGTTCTGAAGGCTGGCGATGCAGTCCATCACGCAGCGATCCTCGCCGGTTCCCGAACGGAACTGATAGAGGTTCGAGGGCAGACGCTTCGGGCGCATCAGCTTGCCGTCGCGGTTGATGAGGACATCGCCGGGGTTACCCGCGCCCTCGACCTCTTCGCAATCGAGGAAGCTGTTATAGCGGTCGCCGAGGTCGCCGGGTTCCTTCGAGAAGGCGATCTGCTTGGTGAGGCCCGCGCCGAGGCTGTCGGTGCGCGTCACGATGATGCCGTCCTCGACGCCGAGTTCCATGAAGGCGTAGCGGCAGGCGCGGATCTTTGCGATGAAATCCTCGTGCGGCACGGTGACCTTGCCGTCCTGGTGACCGCACTGCTTTTCGTCCGAAACCTGATTTTCGATCTGCAGCGCACAGGCGCCGGCCTCGATCATCTTCTTGGCGAGGAGGTACGTCGCCTCGGCATTGCCGAAGCCCGCGTCGATGTCGGCGATGATCGGCACGACGTGCGTCTCGTGATTGTCGATCGCGGCCTGAACCTGCTTGGCCTTGAGCTCGTCGCCCTCGGCGCGCGCGGCGTCGAGATCGCGGAACAGCATGCCGAGTTCGCGCGCGTCGGCCTGACGCAGGAAAGTGTAGATTTCCTCGATCAGCGCCGGAACGCTGGTCTTTTCGTGCATCGACTGGTCGGGCAGCGGGCCGAATTCGCTGCGCAGCGCGGCGATCATCCAGCCCGAGAGATAGATGTAGCGGCCCTTGACCGTCCCGAAATGCTTCTTGACCGAGATCATCTTCTGCTGCGCGATGAAGCCGTGCCAGCAGCCCAAGGACTGTGTGTAGTTCGCGGGATCGGCATCATAGGCGGCCATGTCGGCGCGCATGATGCGCGCGGTGTAGCGGGCGACGTCGAGGCCGGTACGGAACTTGTTCTGGGCGCGCATGCGGGCGATGCTTTCGCCGCTGATGCCGTCCCATGTGCCGTCATAATCGCGGATGAGGCGGCCGGCCTGTGCCATGTCTTCCTGATAACCCATCGTCTTTGTCCTTGAGCGGAGGTGATGGGTGGAAGTTGGCGAAGGTGTCGCGGAAAGTGAAAAGCTTTGTCAATAATATTTGTGAAATATGGCGATAAGGTGTAAATTTGCGTGTAAATTAGTAAAGAAAGTTACAGGCTATGGCAGAGCGGCGGGTGTTTGCGGGGCCGGCGGTGCGCAAGGTTCGGCGCGAGGCGGGGATGACGCAGGCCGCGATGGCCGAGGCGCTCGATATTTCGCCGAGCTATCTCAACCTGATCGAGCATGGACAGCGGCCATTGAGCGCCACCGTCATCGTCCGGCTGGCCGAGCGCTTCGGGTTCGACGCGGCGAAGCTGGGGACGGAAGACGTGCCGGGCGGACTCGCGGGGCTGCGGCGGCGGCTCGCCGATCCGCGCTTTGCCGACCTCGGGCTCGGCGCGCAGGAGGTCGAGGAGTGGATGCAGAGCGCGCCCGCAACTTCCGCGGCATTTGCGCGGCTGTTCGATGCGGCGC
>CBJKNR010000527.1:0-2145 GCA_966417555.1 uncultured Sphingopyxis sp. | reverse complement strand
TTGATCATCGCGCGGTTGCCCGCCGCGAGGATGCCGGCCATCGGCACGAAGACCATGCCGACCGGGAAGTTCCACGGCGCGACGACGCCGACGACGCCCTTCGGCTGATAGACGACTTCGGCCTTTGCGCCGAGCAGGCCGAGCGGAAACGTGGGTCTCCGCTTCTCGCCCTTCGACCAGGCGGCCATATGCTTCTTCGCGTGCTTCAGGGCGCTGACCGAAGGCATGATGTCGGTCATCAGCGTCTGGTCGCGGCTGCGATGGCCGAAATCCTCGCTCACCGCCCTGGCGAACGCTTCGGCATGGTCGACCAGCAGCGCGATCGCGCGATCGATACGGTCGGTGCGCACGCCGAGGCTTTCGGGCATGGCTGCGGTAAAGCTCGCCTTCTGCGCCGCCAGCACCTCGTGCATGCGCGCTGTTTCGCCGGCTGGATCCTGCTTGACTGCGGTGGCCATGACCCGTCTCCCCTGTGTTTGGCGGGCGATGTTTGATCATGTCGCAAGGCGGGTTGCAAGTTGAAACGCGCCTCCCATCTACAGCCTGACCCTTTCGCAACTGCAGCAAAGGCGCTAAGCGACCCGCCGACGCATCTTTCCCACCGGAGTCTCTCGATATGACCGCCACCGATCCCGTCGTCTTCCTCTCCTATGCCCGCACCCCGATGGGCGGCATGCAGGGCGTATTGTCGGACGCGAGCGCGACCGATCTCGGCGCGACCGCGGTCAAGGCGGCGGTCGAGCGCGCAGGCGTCAAGGGCGACGATATCGAGCGCATTTACATGGGCTGCGTCCTCCCCGCCGGCCTCGGCCAGGCGCCGGCACGGCAGGCCGCGATCAAGGCGGGGCTGCCCAAGTCGGTGCAGGCGACGACCGTGAACAAGGTCTGCGGCTCGGGCATGCAGACGGTGATCATGGGCGCCGAGGCGCTCGCCGCGGGCAGCATCGACCTCGTTGTCGCGGGCGGCATGGAGTCGATGACCAACGCGCCCTATCTGCTCAAGAAGCACCGCTCGGGCGCGCGCATCGGCCACGACACCGCGTACGACCATATGTTCCTCGACGGGCTGGAAGACGCCTATGAGGCCGGCCGCGCGATGGGCACCTTTGCGCAGGATACGGCCGACGCCTATCAGCTGTCGCGCCAGTCGCAGGACGATTATTCGATCGAATCGCTGAAGCGCGCGCAGGCCGCGATCGCCGACGGCGCCTTCGCCAATGAAATCACCCCCGTCACGCTGACCACGCGCAAGGGCGAGGTCGTTGTCGACACCGACGAACAGCCCGGCAAGGGCAATCCCGACAAGATCCCGACGCTGAAGCCCGCCTTCGCCAGGGACGGCACGATCACCGCCGCGACCAGCTCGTCGATTTCGGACGGCGCCGCCGCGGTCGTGCTGACGCGCCAGTCGGTCGCCGACGCCAAGGGCGCCAAGCCCGTCGCCCGCCTCGTCGCGCACGCCGCGCACGCACAGGAGCCGAAGGATTTCACCGTCGCCCCTGTCGGCGCGATCAACAAGGTGCTGGCGAAGGCCGGCTGGTCGATCGGCGACGTCGACCTGTTCGAGGTCAACGAGGCCTTCGCCTGTGTGGCGATGTTCGCGATGCACGACCTCGGCATTCCGCACGAGAAGATCAACGTCCACGGCGGTGCGACCGCGCTCGGTCACCCGATCGGCGCCAGCGGGACGCGCATCATCACGACGCTGATCGCCGCGCTCCAGCGCCACGGGAAAAAGCGTGGCATCGCCAGCCTTTGCATCGGCGGCGGCGAAGCGACCGCAGTCGCGGTCGAATTGATCTAGGCTATAATCGATGAAAGTTCCGGGGCGTCGTCGCAAGACGGCGCCTTTTCGTCGTTATGGTCGCGACAAATTGCGACACTGATGACCTGAAAATAAACGCGGCATTCCGCTTCGGTTCAAACCGACTCGCCTAAACCGTTCCTGTCATCGGGCGAACCCCCTCCCCCTGACGATGCAAAGGAATGGCACAATGAAGAAGATGAAATTTCTCACCGCCGGCCTGATCGCCGCGATGATGGTTCCGGCTGTCGCGCAGGCGCAGACCCGCGAGATCGAACGCGATCGCCGCGAAGTCCGCGAGGAACAGCGCGATCTGCGCAACGCACAGCGCTATGGCGACC
>CBJKNR010000526.1:0-2183 GCA_966417555.1 uncultured Sphingopyxis sp. | reverse complement strand
CTCCTTGCCCGTGCCGATGTCCTTCGCGGAGACCGCGAGGATGCCGTTGGCGTCCTCGACATAGAGATAATCCTCATGGGCCCCGTCCTTTTCCTTGATTGGCACGTGCATGACATGCTCGCCGAAGGAGCCGCTATCATGTTTCTGGAAGAAGCATTTCTTGCCGCGCCCCTGCGGACAGCGGACGAGGCTGACCGGACGGCGCGCCATGTGGGGAAGCATGAGTGGCGCGATCGCCGCATAATAGTCGGCGAGGTCGCCCTTGGTCGCTTTCGCTTCGGGAAAGATCACGCGGTCGCGGCTGCTGATCGTGACGTCGCTTGTTGCTGTCGGCGCCGGCTGCTTCACTTCGGGGGTCACGTCGCCTGCCTCCTTGTCCTCGCGCAGCCCGAGAAAGCTCGCGTGCCGCACCGATCCGCTCGCGGTGAATTCGGCGAAGGCGATTTCGGCGACGAGTTCGGGTTTCAGCCAATGCACCTTGCGCGCCGCGACCTTGTCAACCTCGAGCGGTGCGGTCTGGCGTTCGAGCCGGGCGAATTTTTTCGCAAGCCCGGCCATGCCGTCAGTATCGAAGCCGGTACCGACATTGCCCTTGTAGACGAGCGTATCGCCCTCGCGCTGGGCTAGGAGCAGCGACGAGAAAGGGCGCTGCTTCGTCGACGAGGGCTTCCAGCCGACTATGATGAATTCCTGACGGCGGGTGCATTTGACCTTCACCCAGCTTTTCGTCCGGCGGCCCAGATAGGGGGCGTCGGCGCGCTTCGAGATGATGCCTTCCTGCCCCGCGCCGCACATCGCGCGATAGAGTGTCTCGCCCGCGCCGATGACATGATCGGCGACCGCGATCGGCTCCCTGGCGTCGCGGAGCAGCGCTTCGAGCCGTTCCTTGCGTTCGAGGTTGCCGAGCTTGGCGAGCGACTTGCCGTCCGCTTCGAGCAGGTCGAAGGCGAAGAGGTGAAGCGCGGTGGCCTCGTCCTGTGCGCCGTGGCCGCGCTTGAGGACGGCCTGCAAAGCCGAGAAGTCGGGGTTGCCGTCCTTGTCATAGGCGACGATCTCGCCGTCGATCAGGCAGGGCGGGAGATCGAGCGCGGCGATGTCGCGCACGAGCGGGGCGAATTTGTCGGTCCAGTCGAGGCCGTTTCGTGTGTAGACGCGGACGTCCGGTCCCGCCGCGGCGATTTCGGCGCGGTAGCCGTCATATTTGATCTCGTGGAACCAGCCATTGCCTGATGGCACCGCATCGACGAGCGTTGCGAGCTGGAGCGGGCGGAATTTGGGCGGCTTGCGCCTGCTTTGGGGCTTGGCTTTCGCGACCTTGCGGTTGTGCGCGGCCGCATCGGCCATCTTCTTCGCGAAGGCTTTGCCCCCGGCGCCCTTCAGCGATTGTTCGCCGCCTTCGTCGCCCGCGATCTCGGCCATGGTGTGGCCGGTGAGTACGCTGGTGAGCTGGCGGCCGACGAGGTCGTCGGTGCCGCCGGTATGAGCGTCGTCGACCTTGCGGAGCAGCCAGTTTTCGCGCTTCTCGCCCGGACGCGGCTTCATGCGGACGAGCAGCCATTCGCCCTTCATGCGTTCGCCGTCGAGGGTGAAGTGGAGATGGCCCTTCGCGATGTCCTTCGCGCTCTTGCCTTCGACCGGCGCCCAGTTGCCCTTGTCCCAGAGCATCACGGTGCCACCGCCATATTCGCCCTTGGGGATCACCCCCTCGAACTCGGCGTAGCTCATCGGATGGTCCTCGGTGCGCACCGCGAGGCGCTTGTCGGCCGGATCGGCGCTCGGCCCCTTGGTCACCGCCCAGCTTTTGAGCACGCCGTCGACTTCGAGCCGGAAGTCATAGTGGAGTCGCGTCGCGTCGTGCTTCTGGACGATGAAGCGATTGCCCCCCCTATCTTTTTTGGCGCCCTTCTCGACCTTGCCCGCGGGTTCGGGGGTCAGCCCGAAATCGCGCTTGGCGTTATATTGGGCGAGGGGGTCAGCGCGGCGCATTCCCATCTTCCTTGGGCCCGTCCGCCACCGCGGGCAGGCGGCGTTCGACGAAACCCTGTTTCCCGCGATCCGTGCGTCACGGCTCGCCGTCCCTCACATGCGTCAGCGCGGCGGCGGCGTGATTCTGATGATCGCCTCCATCTACGGCCGCGAGGCCGGAGGCCGCATGACGTACAACGCCGTGAAGGCGGCGGAGG
>CBJKNR010000525.1:0-2193 GCA_966417555.1 uncultured Sphingopyxis sp. | reverse complement strand
TTTCGGCTTCCGCGATGCGGTTTTTGTCGTCGCCGAGATGGACGATCTCGACGTTCATGTCCTTGAACCGCTTGACGAAGGCCGGGGACTCGAGCCCGTCGGGCACCCCCGTCGATTGCTGGAAGCGCTGCGTGTTCAGAAAGTCTTCGGTGTGCTCGACATGATAGTGGCTGGTGAAGGTGCGATGCCCGTCGAGCGCCTTGAAGCGGTCGCCGCGGGTATAGGCGAGCGCGGCCTTGGTGACGCTGGCCGCATTCCCGCCGTCGGGCAGCAGGAACACGCCCATATCCTGCATCGTGCCCGGGGGGGCGTTGACCCACGGTACATAGCGCCGGTCGCCTTCGAGCGTCTGTCGCACGCCGAAGCTCGTGCGGCCGTCGAGGTTGCGATAGTCGTTGCCGTACCAGGCCGAATTGTCGTTGTTGGCGTAGTCGAGCGGGTAGTAGAATTGATGCGGCGGCGGGATGATGCCGAGCGAACCGCCCGACGGCCCTTCCGCGACGATCATCCGCGCGCGCACCTTGGGGGACACCGCGGGCCCCCGTGACGCATCGCCTTCCTTGCGCACCATCGCATCGCTGGTGTCGGTGAAGGCGATCGATCGCCACGGCAAGGCCGCCGAGGCCGCGACGCCGAGGCCGGCGTCAAAGGTGTAGGCGGTGGCCTCGCGCGCGGTCGACATCACCATCGCGGCGCGGACCAGCCGCGAGCCCGGATAGATGGTGAACTGATAGGTGCCCGAGAACGGCCCCGCAGCCGCGCCGCCGACGATCACCTTGGTATAGCCGCCCTCCGCGCGCACGCTGATGTCGTTGCGCGCCAGCGTCAGCGGGAAGCTTTCGAACGGGCGCTTGCGAGGGTTGTCGAAGAAGATCGTCCAGCCCTGCTTGAGATCGCGGGTGCCGACGGTGACGACGCCGGCCGGGTCGACGCCGCCGAGGACCGGCTTTCCGGCGATCGAGATGGCCTGGATCAGCGGCTTGCCGGGATCGAGCGACAGGACGAGCTGCGCGCGTTCATCCTGCGCCGATGGCCAGTCGATGGTCACCGAGTCCTGCGTGCGCGTGGCGCGCACACCGCCGGGCAGCGCCTGGCCGGGCTGGTTGAGAACCGTGGTCGCCGCCTGTGCGTGCGCCGTGCCCGCCAGCGCGAAGCTGCCCGCCGTCAAAGCCGTCGCCAGTCCGAGCGCCGCGAACATCCGTTTTCTGTTCAAGTCATCCTCCTTTTGTTGTTCCCGGCACCTGCTCGCCGGCCCGCGCCGTCCGGCGCGGGCCAGGCACCATCATCAGGGGTCAGAAGTTGAAGCGGACCCCGAGCGAGTAGGTCGTGTCGTCGTTCCGCACCTCGCGGACGAAATCCTCGCGCGTTTCGAAGTTGCGCGTCTTCTGGCCCGTGATGTTCGTTCCGGCGAGGCTGACCGTGATACCCGGCGCCACATCGTAATTCAGGCCGAAGTCGAGCCGCCCCGCGGCGCGGATACCGTTGAGTCCCACGGGGAGCGAAACCGGCCGGAGCGAGAGCCCGTTGGTGATGTCGCCGTCGAAATATCGGGAGCGATAGGTATAGATCATCCGCGCCGAAATGCCGTATTTCTCGTAGATCAGGCCGATGTTGTAATTATATTTGGAAACGCCGAGCAGCGGCAGGCCCTGCAGCCGGTCGCCGGGGGTGGTCACCTCGCTGTCGATGATCGTGAAGTTTCCTATCACGCCTGCGCCATCGAGACCCTCGGGAAGGAAATCGAGAAATAGCTGACCGCCGACCTCGACGCCCTTGATCTTGGCCGATCCCAGATTGCGGGGCGTCGAGATCACATATTGCAGGCCGTCGATCGTCCGCACCTCGGTCCCGTTGATGATCCGGTCCTTGATGTCGCGATAGAAGCCGACCACCGAGACATAGTTGCTGCGACCGAAATAATATTCGAGCGATGCATCGAAGCTGTCGGCCTTTTGCGGCCGGAGGTCGGGGTTGCCGCCCGATCCGGAGTTCTGGATCGTGTTGACGTAGGAGACGACATAGCTGAGGCCCGGATTGAGCTGGCCGAAGCTGGGCCGCGACAGCGTCTTCGAATAGTTGAAGCGCGACTGGAGACCGCCGCCGAACCGGATGCGCGCGCTGGCGTTGGGCAGGAGATCGGTGTCGCTGGTCGAGCGCTTCAGGCAACTGCCCATCCTGTGGGACCAGATGCTC
>CBJKNR010000524.1:0-2196 GCA_966417555.1 uncultured Sphingopyxis sp. | reverse complement strand
GGCCGCGATCAACCCGTCGATGCGCTCGACGAAGGGCGGCGAGAAGGAGGAACGAACCGAGGAGCGTTTTCATGTTCCCGTATTATTACGGCAACACACCAAAGGCAACTAGTCGTCGCGCTGCACCGGCATCGAAACCGTATTGCCGCTGACCGATGGCCGCTCGGGCCGCCTGGCGACCGCGATCACCAACCCGATCAGCGCGACCGCGCCGCCCGCGATCGACAGCGTCGCCCAGCGATAGCCCTCGAACGCGGTCGAGAAACCCATCGCGATGATCGGGATCAGCACGCTCGACCACGCCGCCTGCCCCGGCCCCACCGCGCGGATGACGTTGAAATAGAGCGGAAAGGTCACCGCGCTCGCGATGATGCCGAGGTAGAGCACGCCGCCGAGATAGACGGGGGTCGGCTCGACCACTGGCGGACCGGTCGTGATCCATGCGTAGCTGCCGTCGGCAAGCGCGCCAAAGAACATCGCCCACGCGATCATGACGACCATCGACTGCGCGCGAGCAATGCCCGTGCCCTGCATGACATTGGCGGTCGACGCGCTCATCACGCCCGCAAGCGTCAGCGCGGTACCGAGCAGCACTTCGCCCGCACCGACCGCCGCGGCGCGATATTCGTGGAGGATCATCAACCCCACGCCGGCGATCGCGATCCCCGCCCCGGCAAGGAAACGCCCTTCGAGCGGCGTTTTCAGGAAAGCCCGCCCGAGCAGCGTATTGGGGACGATCAACAGCGCGAAGAGCACCGCGACGAGCCCCGAGGTGATATGCTGTTCGGCGCGGTAGACGAAATTGAAATTGAAGGCGAATTGCGCGACCCCCAGCACGGCCGCAAAAGCCATCGCGCGCGGTTCGAGGAACAATCGCTCGCGCCGGACCGCCGCAAAGGCGAACATCGCAATTGCCGCGACCGCAAAGCGATAGGTCACCGACCAGCTCGGCGGGACGACCCCGAGCTGCCCTGTGATGACGATCCAGGTCGATCCCCAGATCAACGTCACCAGCGCGAAGGGCAGCAGGACGCGCGGGCTGAGCAGCGTCGGCTGCGCCCCGCTCACAGCGCGCCGATCGCGGCCGCCAGCGGCGCGACCGCCTCTGCGTCCTGATCCCAGCTGACGACGAGGCGCGCCGCGCCTTCACCCCAGTCATAGAAGTCGAACCCCGCGCCGCGCAGCGTGGCGGCCTCCCCGGCGGTCAGGCGCACGAACAGCTCATTCGCCTCGACCGGATACATCAACCGGCTGCCGCAGGCAGCCGCCAGCTTTGCGGCGCCGGCATTCGCCGCACGCGCATTGGCGAGCCACAGGTCGTCCCTCAGCATCGCGCGGATCTGCGCCGCGACAAAACGCCCCTTGCTGAGCAGATGGCCGCCGCGCTTCTTGAGCTCGCGCACGCCCGCGCCGCCGCTGCCGCCGAAGAAAACGATCGCCTCGGCCATCATCGCGCCATTCTTGGTGAAGCCGAAGGACAGGGCATCAACCCCGGCGCGCCAGGTGACGTCGGCGGGCGCGCAGCCGAGGAAAGCAACGGCATTGGCAAAGCGCGCGCCGTCCATGTGGAGCTTCATGTCGTTGGCGCGCGCGATCTCGCTGATCGCGCCAATTTCCGCGGGCCGCCACGACAGGCCATATTCGGTGGCGTTGGTGATGCTGATCGCCGCGGGCTGGACCTGATGCACATCCTTGCGGATTCCGGCGATCCGCGCCTTCAGGGCGTCGGCGTCGATCTTGGCCCCACGACCGGGCAGGGTCATCAGCTTGGCGCCGCCCGAATAGAAGGTCGGCGCGCCGCATTCGTCGACCTCGATATGCGCTTCCTCATAGCAAAGTATCCCCTGCCACGGCCGCACGAAATGCGCGAGGATGATGCTGTTCGCCGCGGTCCCCGTCGGGATCCACACGACTTCGCATGCCGTTTCGAAAAGCTCCGAAAAAGTGGCATCGAGCGACTGGCTGAGCGCGTCGCCGTCATAGGCTGCGTCGACCTGGTTGGCGGCGGCCATCGCCTCCATCACCACCGGATGGACGGTTGCGGCATTGTCGGAGAAAAAGCGCATGACGGCTGCCCCAACCGCATCGCGTCTCGCATGGCAAGCCAAAGGTGATAGTTTGACGCCCGCGGGACTCGGAAGGGGCACGACTGTTGAGCGACGTCCAGCACTATGACCCGGCGGCCATCATGGGCGG
>CBJKNR010000523.1:0-2222 GCA_966417555.1 uncultured Sphingopyxis sp. | reverse complement strand
CTTGGCGCGCGCGAAATCCTTCGAGCGGTTGAGGATGGTGACGGTATTTTCGAGCGCCTCTTCGGCCACCCCCAGCGCATTCTCGATCCCCGCGTCGCCCGATCCGACGACGGTGATATGCCTGTCCCTGAAATCCTCGGGATCGTCGACCTGATAGATGATGTGCGGCAGGTCGGCCCCTTCGCAGCGCATCCGGTTCGGATTGCCCTGTGTGCCGATCGCCAGCACGATATTCTCTGCGTGATAAATATCGCCCTTCGCGGTCTTGATCGCGAAGGCGCCTTTCTCGCCCGTCACCTCGACGACGTCGGCGTGATAGGCCACATTCACCTTGTTGTTCGCGGCATCCTCGTCCCAATTGCCAAGGATATATTCGCGCGCGCCCTCGGCGAAGCGGCAGTCGGAGCGCAGGTCGAGCCGCTCGGGCGTCGCGAGCACGCGCTTGCCCTTCTGATATTTGAAGATCGTGTCCGACAGATGGTCGGTCTTTTCGAGCAATATGTGGCTGAGCCCGAGTTGCGCGGCGCGCGACGCTGCGCTGAGCCCGGCGGGCCCCGAACCGATGATCGCGACCTTGACCAGCTCGCTCATGCGCGCGCGCCTCCGCGCTTGTGGCTGACGATCAAGATAGCGGTGAACGCGCGCAAGGGCATCCCATTCCCCCCAATCGCTTACCCCTAAGCGACATAACCATGGATGCGACCCGGACTTATGTCCTGAGCGTCGAGCTATGCCCCTGAAAGCAGGAAAAGGTCAACCGGCAGAGGCGAGAAACCGACCGTTGCGAGACGTTCGCAACCCGTTGCGGCCAGGAGGACCCGGGCGGATGTCCAATGGCGGGTTTCGACCGGAAGCTGCCATAAATCCTCCCCGCTTGCGGGGAGGGGGACCGCCGAAGGCGGTGGAGGGGGCGGGCGGCCTGAAGCGACGTTACGTGAGGATGCGAGCCCCCTCCGTCAGCCGCTACGCGGCTGCCACCTCCCCACAAGTGGGGAGAATCTAAGGTCCGCTTCCCACCCCGATGCGGACACTCCGTCAGGCCAGTTCGAACATCGCCGCAATACGATCCGACGCCACCGGCTCGAAGCGCGACCAGCCATCGGGGCCGAGCTTTTCGAGCGGGCGGAAGCGCGCCTTGTACGCCATGCGCGCCGACCCCTCGATCCAGTAGCCGAGATAGACATAGGGCAACCCCGCACGCGCCGCGCGCTGGACATGGTCGGCGATGATGTAGGTGCCGAGCCCCTCGCGCAGCGGATGGTGCGCGTCGAAGAAGCTGTAGATCATCGACAGCCCGTCGCCCTGCCGGTCGGTCAGGCAGCATCCGACGAGACGGCCCTTGCCGCCGTCGGCCGCCGGCTCGCGATATTCGATCATATAGCTGTCGACCGGGGTCTGCTCGACCATGTCGGCGAAATCGTGCTCGTCCATGTCGGCCATGCCGCCGTCGGGATGGCGCGAGGCGAGGTACGAACGGAGCAGCGCATATTGCTCCTCGGTCGCCCACGGCTTGCACGCGGTCGCCACGAGGTCGCCGTTGCGGCGGAGGTTGCGCTTCTGCGAACTGCTGGGGGTGAATTCGGCGGCGCAGACGCGCACCGACACGCACGCCGAACAGTCGGCGCAGCTCGGGCGATAAGCGACCGACTGGCTGCGGCGAAAGCCGATGCGCCCGAGCGCGTCGTTGAGCTCGTTCGCATTATTGCCGCTGAGCTCGGTAAATACCTTCCGCTCGGTCTTGCCCGCCAGATAGGGGCACGGCGCCGGACTGGTCACGAAAAAGCGCGGAAAACGGAACGGTGCGGACACGCGGAATGGACCTCCGAAATGGCGATGCGGAGCCCCCCGACGCGGGTCCGACGCGCTACTTGCACCAACTATGCCGCGCGGCGTCAATGGTGCAAAGTCCATTTACCATTTTAGTCCGTCCCGATCTGAATCAACCGGAAAATTATCTGAATCGGCCGGTAACTCTTGTACCAATCTGAATCGGATCAGCTATAGCCGCGCAGTTCGTCGCCGGTCAAAGTCGCGACGTGGAGCACATTCGTCGACCCCGGCGTGCCGAACGGAACCCCCGCCATCATCACGAGCTTCGCGCCCGCCTTGCAGATGCCGTGGCGGAGCGCCATGCGCTTGCCCTTGGCGATCATCTCCTCGAAACTGCCGATATCCTTGGTCGGCACGGCATGCGCCCCCCAGAGGAGGCCCATGCGTCGCGC
>CBJKNR010000522.1:0-2228 GCA_966417555.1 uncultured Sphingopyxis sp. | reverse complement strand
ACCGCTGACCTCCTGCATGCCATGCAGGCGCTCTCCCAGCTGAGCTAAGGCCCCGTGCCATTCCGTGCGGGTCGCCCTTGGGGTGCGACCGGGACGCCGCCTTTAGCAGCGCCGCCGCGTGATGCAAGGGGCCAAATCATCTTTCGATGTTTTTTTGCCCCGAAACGCGCGGCCTGGAAATATCAGCCTTCGTCGTCCTCGTCGTCGCCCGTGGCAACGCCCAGATCATCGTCGCCGCCGAGGTCGACGTCATTGTCGGGCGAATCGCTGTCCTCGTCGACATCGACGTCCAGATCCAGATCCTCGTCGGCAGCGACATCTTCCTTCGCGACCTTGCCGGGCTTCTCGGCTTCCTCGAACGGCATCGGCTGCTTCGATTTCAGCACCGATTCCGGAATCCAGCTATAACCGCAATTGATGCAGCTCACCGGATCGTCCTTGGTCAAATCATAGAATCGGGTGGCGCATTTCGGGCAGCTGCGCTTCGTGCCCCATTCAGCCTTGATCATAAATGCCTCGTAACCTTCTGGAAACAGGATAGAAATATCGGAAGAGCGACGGTATCTGAATAGCTATCCGTCAAATCGGCGTGCGCCTTGCCAGATTGCAAGGCCGCTGTCAAAAGCCGCACGCCATGACCGATCAAACCGCCACGCCGCGCGCCTTTTCCGCGTCCGTTCCGCTGAAAGGCAGGATCGCGATCCCGGGGGACAAGAGCATCTCTCACCGCTCGCTGATGCTCTCGGCGCTTGCGGTAGGCGAAAGCCGCGTCACCGGCCTGCTCGAAGGCCACGACGTGCTTGCGACCGCCGCGGCGATGCGCGCGATGGGCGCGACGATCGAGCGGCAGGACGACGGCGAATGGCGCGTCCACGGCGTCGGCGTCGGCGGACTGCTCCAGCCGCGCGAAGCGCTCGACATGGGGAATAGCGGCACCTCGACCCGCCTCCTCATGGGCCTCGTCGCCAGCCATCCGATCACCGCGACCTTCGTCGGCGACGCCAGCCTGTCGGGCCGTCCGATGGGCCGCGTCATCGACCCGCTGTCGCAAATGGGCGCCGACATCGGCGCCTCTCCGGGCGGCCGCCTGCCGCTGATGGTGCGCGGCCTCGCTCCCGCGGTCCCCCTTTCCTACCGCCTGCCGATGGCCTCCGCGCAGGTAAAGAGCGCGGTGTTGCTCGCGGGACTTAACACGCCGGGCATCACCGAAGTGATGGAGCCGGTGCCGACGCGCGACCATAGCGAACGCATGCTGCGCGGCTTCGGCGCCGAGTTGACCGTCGAGACAGACGGAGACGGTACGCGTCTTATCCGCGTCCGCGGCGAGGCCGATCTGAAACCGCAGATGATCGTCGTGCCCGGCGACCCGTCGTCGGCCGCTTTCTTCGTCGTCGCCGCGCTGGTCGTGCCCGGATCCGACGTCACCATCGCCAATGTCGGCCTGAACCCCACCCGCGCCGGCCTGGTCGAGGTGCTCCAGCAAATGGGCGGCAACATCGAACTCCTCGACGCGCGCGAGGTCGGCGGTGAGCCCGTCGCCGACCTTCGCGTCCGCCACAGCGCCCTCAAGGGTATCGACGTCGATCCCGCGGTCGCACCGAGCATGATCGACGAATTCCCGATCCTGTTCGTCGCCGCCTCGCTCGCCGAAGGCCGTACAACGACAACCGGGCTCGACGAGCTGCGCGTCAAGGAGAGCGACCGCCTTGCGGTGATGGCGGCCGGACTAAAGGCCATCGGCGCGCGCGTAGAGGAAAGCGAAGACGGCCTTGTCATCGAAGGCACCGGCGGCGACTCGCTGCCCGGCGGCGCGACCATCGCCGGTCACCTCGACCACCGCATCTGCATGAGCTTCGCGGTCGCCGGCCTCGTCAGCAAGGCGCCGGTGACGGTCGACGACATCGCGCCCGTCGCGACCAGTTTCCCGAATTTCGAAACGCTGCTTGGGCAATTGCAGCAGGGCCTGTGATCGCCGTCATCGACGACGGTCGCGGTTCGTGGCAGGATTACGGCTCGATTTCAGGATATTGGAGTCTGTCTGACCGATATTTATGCGCTGTGACGGAACCGATTTTGGCCGAGCGCGAGGAGTGAGGAGGGAGCCATGCCGAAGCATAGTGACCGACGAAGGACGCGGCGATCGGCCAAAATCGGCCCGCCCCTCGGGGTTGGGGCCAGAAGAACCCCACCCACCATCGCATTGCTTTTTCCTTTCACCACCCCCTCCT
>CBJKNR010000521.1:0-2229 GCA_966417555.1 uncultured Sphingopyxis sp. | reverse complement strand
TGACGAGCAGGTCGGGCGCGCGGCCGAATTTTTGGATCACCGCGGGGATCAGCGCGTCGACCGCGGCTGGATCGGACAGGTCGGCAGCAAAGCGGTGGCTGACTGCGCCTGTCTCGGCGAGCGCCTCGGCGAGCACCGGATCGGCCTCGCCCGGGCTCCGCTTGTGGATCGCCAGCGCATAGCCTTCGCGCGCGAGCCGCGCCGAAATCGCGGCGCCGACGCGGTGGAGCCCACCGGTGATGAGCGCCAGCTTCTGCGTCACTTGCGCGCGCGCCGCATCGTGATGCCGATCTCTTCGCCTTCCTCGGCGATCGCGAGCTTGACGATCTTCACCTCGACCTCCTCGACCTTCTCGTCCTGCAGGAACAAAGTGTCGATGATATGGTCGGCGACGCTTTCGATCAGCACGAAATGCACGTCCTTGGGGATGCCCTCGGTCGCCGCGAATTTCAGGTGCATATAGTTCTTTGAGCGGCTGAGCGGCGTGGTCGGATCATAATGATCGGCCATCGCCAGTTTCGCGCGGACCGAGATGCGCAGCGGTTGCGGCAGGTGCGTCTCTTCGGAATAGATGCCGGTCAACACGTCGACGGTAAGCCCGGCCACTTCCAGCCACAATGTATCGGTCACAAGAATTTCCTGTCGAGCGAGCGCGACATTCGGCTTTCCATTGCCGATCCGCGACCCTAAAGCGCCGCCGCATTAGCGAAAGGGTGCGCGTTGGTCGAGTTACTTCCATTGTCCGATATCGAGCCGCAGGCGGTCGAGGATCTCCTCGACGCCGCTTTCGGACCGGATCGTTTTGGACGAACCGCCTATCGCATCCGCGAAGGCGTTGATGCGGTGCCGGCCCTCAGCTTCGCGCTCGTCGAGGATGGCAATCTGATCGGTACGATCCAGTGCTGGCCGGTCATGCACCGCGCCGCCGACGGCGCCGAAACACCACTCGTCATGGTCGGCCCCGTCGCGGTTCGGCCCGACATCCAGCGCGGCGGCCATGGCCGCGCGTTGATGGCACACATGCTCGAGGCAGCGGAGACGAAGGCCGATGGCGCGCTGATGATGATCGGCGACCCCGAATATTATGGCCGCTTCTTCGCCTTCACCGCCGATGCGACGGGGGCGTGGGACTTGCCCGGGCCTTTCGAGAAGCGCCGCCTGCTGGCGCGCGTGGTGAATGGGCATGGGTTGCCGATGGGTACGGGAATGATCGGGCCGCGTGACCAAAATACCCCGTCATTGCGAGCGTAGCGAAGCAATCCAGAGCGGTTTACGCACGCTCTGGATTGCCGCGTCGCTTCGCTCCTCGCAATGACGAGGTTTCATATTCGCAGTCTTGCACCCGCCGCCCGTCCCCCTATGTCGAACATATGGTCACCCCCGCGCCCTCGCTTCCCAAGGATTTCTCGCAGCTTTCGCTGGCCGAAACCGCCGAACTGCTTTCGGCGCGCAAGCTGCCCCCGGTCGAAGGCTGGCAGCCGACACGCGAAGGCGACAGCGCGATGGAGATTCGCGCCGACGGCAGCTGGTATCACGAGGGTGGCCGCATCAATCGCCCCGCGATGGTGAAGCTCTTTTCGACGATCCTGCGCCGCGAGGCCGACGGCAGCCATGTGCTCGTGACGCCCGCGGAGAAGCTGAGCATTACCGTAGAGGATACGCCCTTTCGCGCGGTCGAGATGAAGAGCGAAGGCGCGGGGGAGGGGCGCAAGCTCATATTCCGCCTCGACACCGACGATCTCGTCATGGCCGGGGCCGAACACCCGCTCAGTTTCGGTGACGACGCCGACAATCCCGATCCGCGGCTGCATGTGCGCGGCGCCATCGGCAACGGGCTGGAGGCGCGGATCGCCCGCGCGCTCTATTACGAGCTTGTCGAGCTGGCGATTGCCGACGGCGCGGAGCCGCCCGCGATCTGGTCGAACGGCGCGCGCTTCCCGCTGGTGGACGCCTGATGCTGTCCGAAAAGCTGCGCGCGGCGCTCGACAATCTGCTGCCCGGCGTGGGCGAGGACGAAGCCTATCTCGGCACGCCGACGCTGCGCGACGCCGCGGTGCTCATCGCCTTCACCGACCGGCCCGACCCCGGCGTCATCCTGACCCAGCGCCCGCAATGGCTGCGCAGCCATGCAGGACAGGTCGCCTTTCCCGGCGGCAAGATCGATCCGGGCGACCGCGATGCAATCGATGCGGCGCTGCGCGAGGCTGAGGAGGAGATCGGGCTCCATCG
>CBJKNR010000520.1:0-2239 GCA_966417555.1 uncultured Sphingopyxis sp. | reverse complement strand
CGACAGCCGCCTCGAGCCCGTCCTCGTCGGTCCCTTCGCCAATCGCAAGCGGCGACAGCGCAAGCGCAGCGGCGCGCGCACTTTTGCCGTTGCGCCCGATCAGCGCGACCCGCGAACCCCGGTCGACAAGGATGCTCGCCGTCGCCCGGCCGATACCGGCCGTTCCGCCGACGACGATGTGGCAAGGCAGCCCGGATGTCGGCATCGAGCCTCCCAGCGCGCCCGCCGGCGCTACAGGCGCTCGATGATGATTGCAGGCGCCATGCCCCCTGCGGCGCACATGGTGATAAGGCCGTACCGCCCGCCCGAGCGTTCGAGCTCGTCGAGCGCGGTGCCGATCAGCACCGACCCCGTCGCGCCGATCGGGTGGCCGAGTGCCATCGCGCCGCCATTGATGTTCACCTTCTCGCGGTCGAGATCGAGGTCGCGGATGAACTTTTCGGCAACGACAGCAAAAGCCTCGTTGATCTCCCACACGTCGATGTCGTCCTTCGAGAGTCCGGCTTTTTCCAGTACCTTTCTCGCCGCGGGAACCGGGGCGTTGAGCATCAGCGTCGGGTCGTCGCCGATATTGGCATAGGCAAGGATGCGCGCGCGCGGTTTCAGACGATGCTTGTCGGCATAATCCTTCGAGGTCACGAGCAGTGCTGCGGCGCCGTCCACGACGCCTGACGAATTGCCCGCATGATGAACGCCGCCGAATTCGAGGCCGGGATAGCGGCGCTGGATTTGCTTTTTGAAGGTTACGCCATTGCCAAGGTCGAAGTCGGCAAGCGCCTCGAAGCTCGGTTTCAGGGCGGCGAGGCCTTCGGCGGTCGTTTCCGGGCGCGGGAATTCCTCATGGTCGAGCGCGATGCTGCCGTCGGGGTTGTGCACCGGGACCACCGACCTGGCGAAGCGGCCTTCCCTGATCGCGCGATCGGCGCGCTGCTGGCTGACCAGCGCGAGGGCGTCGACCGCTTCGCGGTCGATCCCTTCGATCGCGGCAATCGCGTCGCCGGCGACGCCCTGGTGCGACTGCGGGTGGAGCGCGTCCAGTGCGGCGTGACCCGCGCCCATGCCGAGCGGCTTGATTCCGGCATTCGCCTCATCGGCCGCGAGCTGCGCCGTATAGCTCATCATCTCGGTCCCTCCCGCGATGACGCAATCTTCCATGCCGCTCATCACCGACGCGGCGGCAAGATTTACCGAGGTGATGCCGCCACCGCAAAAGCGGTCGAGCGTCACGCCCGACGCGGTAATGTCATAGCCGGCGGACAGTGCCGCCATGCGGCCGAGATCGGTTCCTTGCTTGCCCCGCTGCGTCGAGGTCGACCAGATGATATCGTCGACGGTCGATGTGTCGAGATTGTTGCGGTCGCGAATGGCCTTGAGCACCGTCGCGGCGAGATGCTGCGGGTGCAGGTGCGACAGTGCGCCCTTGCCGGGCTTGCCGATCCCGCGCGGCGTGCGGACGGCGTCGATGATATAGGCTTCGGCCATGATCGTGTTTCCTTCGGGTCAGGCGGGTATCCGGTTGAACGGCACGCCCTTGTCGGGGCGGTGATCCTGCGGCAGGCCGAGGATCTTCTCGGCAATGGTGTTGAGCAGCATCTCGTCGGCGCCGCCGGCGATGCGTCCGGTGGGCGCATTGATCCAGCTGACACTCCAGTCTTGCTTGACCGGCGCATGGGCGTCGAAATGCAGCCCGGCCGCGCCCTGCAGGTCGATCGCGAGTTCGGACAGTTTCTGGCGCGAGCGGACAGAGACGAGCTTGTTGAGCGAGCCTTCGGGGCCGGGTTCCATCCCGGCCTGCATCATCAGCATCGCGCGCGCTGTGATCGCGTCGAGCGAATTGCGCATCGCATGGTTGCGCGCGATCTGCTGGCGGATGCGGCCATCCTCGATCGCCGGGCGGCCGTTCAGCTTCACCTCTTTCGCGAGGTCGACGAACAGGTCGAGGTGGGGGCCGAAACCCGCGCTGTCGGTCGCGACATAGCGTTCGATCATCAGCGTCGCGAGCGCGACCGCAAAGCCGCCGCCGACCGGCGACATGCGATGGTCGTCGCCGATCTTCACATCGTCGAAGAAGACCTCGTTGACGTGGCTGTCGCCGCCCGCGAGCTTGATCGGGCGCACCGTGACGCCGGGCGCTTTCATGTCGACCCAGAAGTAAGTGAGGCCCTTGTGCTTCGCGACCGTCGGGTCGGTGCGCGCGACGATCACGCCATAGTCGCTATATTGCGCCCAGCTCGTCCAC
>CBJKNR010000519.1:0-2243 GCA_966417555.1 uncultured Sphingopyxis sp. | reverse complement strand
TGGCGCTCGGCCGCGTCTAGCTCCGAGGACGCCGCCCCGGACTCGTCCTCGGCGCCGCCCAGCCAGCGCATTCCGGCCGCAGCATGTGGATGGGCAAACGGCAGTAGAGCCCGGCGGCTTCGGGGTGGTGAACTGCTATTCGTGAACCCCGGCGAAAGGTGATCAGAGGCACGTGACTCTGAATCACGGCCCAGCGCGGAACAACGCTACGTCAACGCCGGAATTCTGGACCCCGGCTTTCGCCTGGGCACACACCTCATACGTCCGCAATCGGTCGAAAAAGCCGCCGATCCATCCCCCGTCCCCACGCGGTCGGCACTTCGCAGAACAGCTGTTGACATCGCCCCCGCGGCTGCAAAGCTTGCCGCATCGACCGGTTATCCGGCACAGATTCAAAAGGGGGCATATTCGTGAAAATCTTTCCTTTTCTGGGCGCAGCGACGCTCGCGCTCGCGGTCGCCGTCACCGCAAATGCCCGGACGGCCACAAAACCCGCCGCCGCCGCCGAGGTACCGCCGATCGCCTACAAGGAACGCATATTGGCGAACGGCCTGCGCGTGCTGTCGCTGCAGGACACGTCGACCCCCAATGTCATGGTGTCGGTGTGGTACGATGTCGGATCGAAGCACGACCCCGAAAGACGTTCGGGCTTTGCGCACCTCTTCGAGCATATATTGAGCCGCAAGACGGTGAACATGCCGTACAATATGATCAACCGGCTGACCGAGGACGTCGGCGGGGTACGCAACGCCCCGACCAGCTTCGACCGCACCAACTATTATGAGACGGTCCCGGCACAATATCTGGAAACGATGCTTTGGACGCATGCCGAGCGCATGGCGCGCCCCGTCGTCGACAAGGAGGTGTTCGAGACCGAGCGCAATGTCGTGAAGGAGGAACTGCGCCTGCGCGTCCTCGCGCCGCCGTACGGCCGCCTCTTCTTCTTTGCGCTCAGCGAAAATACCTTCGACGTCCTGCCGCACCGCCGCCCGGTGATCGGTACGATCGCCGACCTCGACGCCGCGACACTCGACGACGCGCGCGCCTTTCACGAGGCCTTTTACGGCCCCGACACCGCGACGCTGATCGTCGCGGGCAATTTCGACGAGGCGCGGCTCCAGTCGCTCGTCGACAATTATTTCGGCGCGATCCCCAAGCGCGCGAAAGCAATCCCGCTGGCGATCAAGGGCACCGAACCGCGGATGGCGCCGCGGCGCGTCAACGCGACCGGCCCCAACGTCCCGCTCCCCGCGGTCGGCGCGATCTACAAGGTGCCCGGCGCCGGCCATGCCGACACAGCCGCGCTCGAGGTGATGAACGCGATCCTGTCGAGCGGCGAGAATTCGCGGCTGCACAAGGCGCTCGTGCGCACCGGCATGGCGAGCCAGATCGACGCGAGCGTCGACTTCACCGAAGAAGCCGGCGGGCTCACCCCCTTCGCGATCCTCAGCGACGGACAGGACCCCGAAAAGGTCGCCGCCGCGCTCGATCAGGTGCTTGCAGGCATCGCATCCGCCGGGGTTTCCGATGCCGAACTCACCGAGGCGAAGACCGAGCTGCTCGCATCGACGCTGGAGGAACGCGAGACCTTCTCGGGCCGCGCCTTCGAGCTCGGCGAGGCGCTCGTCCTCACCGGCGACCCTGCCGCGGCGAACAAGCGTCTCGACGCGATCGCGCGCGTGACCAAGGCGGACGTCGCGCGCGTCGCGAAAAAATATCTCGATCCCGAGGCACGCGTCGAACTGCGCTACAGCGCGGGCGACGGCGACCCGAAAAGCTGGGCGAACCCCAGGCCGATGCCCGTCTTCCCGAGCGTGCCCGCCGCGACCGGCACGCCGAACGAGCTCGCCGCCGAGGCCGCGCGGCAGGTGCCCCCTGCCCCCGCCGCCGCGCCGGCGGTCACGGCGCCGAAGATCGCCGAAAGCCGCCTCGACAACGGCATCCGCGTCGTCGCCGTCAAGACCGGCACTGTCCCTCTCGCAACCTTGAGCGTCGTGATCGGCGGCGGATCGTCGACCGATCCCGCGGGCCGCGCGGGGGTCGCGACGATGGCGGCCGACCTCGCCGCCAAGGGCACCGCAACGCGCTCGGCCGAAGAGATTGCCGCCGCGTTCGAGAGCCTTGGCGCGACCATCAGCGCGGGCGCGAGCCCCGATGGCAGCATCTTCGCGGTTACTGCGCCCGCGGCGAACCTCGACGCGGTCGGCACGATCCTTGCCGACCTGATCCGGGGCGCAAGCTAC
>CBJKNR010000518.1:0-2248 GCA_966417555.1 uncultured Sphingopyxis sp. | reverse complement strand
GTCCTTGCGAGGTCTTGCACTTCACCTGGGCCGTTTCCCGCATCGTCGAGCTCCCGTCCTTCGCCGGGATGACGATATGATTTAAGCCGCGGTTTTCGTATCGGCGGCGCCCGCGTTGCGCTCGGCTTCGCGCTCCAATGCGACCTTGATCATCGCGACGATCGGATCGGCGAGGAACAGGCCCATCAGGCCGAGCAGCGCACCGAAGAGAATCTGCGCGCCGAGGACGAGGGCAGGGGCAAGGTCGACGGTCTTTTTCGCCACCATCGGGACGATCAGATAGCCGTCGACCGTCTGGACGACGAAATAGATGACGATCGCCCAGAGGCCGGTGTCGGTCCCGGCCGAGAAGCCGACGAGGACGAGCAGCACGCCCGAGACGATCGCCCCGATATTGGGGATGAAGGCGAGCAGGCCGGTGAGCAGGCCCATCAGCGCCGCCATCGGAATGCCGGCGGCAAGGCAGGCGATCCATGTGCCGATGCCCTCGACCAGCATGCCGAGCAGGCGTCCCGCCATCAGGCGACGCAGGGTGAAGCCCATGCGTGCGGTGGTGATGTAGAAATTCTCGCGGCTTTTCATCGGCAGCATCCACGCGACGCCGCGTTCGTAGAGCCGCGGCTCGATCGCGATGAAAATGCCGAGCACGACGATCATGACGAGGCTGGTGAGCCCGCCCAGCACCGTGCCGACCGCCGCGGTGACGCGGCCGACGGTGCCCGCGATATTGTCGGTGATCGTCTTGGTATCGAGCTGGAGATTGCCCATGCCATGCTCGCTCGCCCAAGCGGCGATGCGTTCGATCTGCGCCATCACCACAGTCTGCAGCGTCGCGGCCTGATCGGCGATCTGCGAGCCCGCGAACAGGATCGTCCAGCCGAGGAATGCGAGCAGCGACAGGCAGACGATGAGGAGGCGCCAACTGCGCGCGATCGGCAATATGCGGCCGAGCAGCCGCGTGCCGCCGTCGAGCATCGACGCCATGACGATGCCCGCGAAGATCAGCAGGATTGGCTGGATCAGCACGATACAGACGCCGATGAGGAGCGCGAGGCCGAGCCATACGCCCGCTCTCAGCAATTCGGTACGGACGAACTGGCTGCGGATCTCGGTGGGGCCGGGGGCTTCCCGGTGCGCCTCGGCCTTGGCGGCGGCAGAGGCGGCAGTGCGCGTTGCTGCTGGTTTTCGTGTCGCCGCCATGCCTTGTTCCCCGTTGTCCTATTCGCTCTGACGCTCGGGCCGCAGGTCGGTTCCCGCGCGCCCCGATCGAAGCGCGTTAAACCAGCTCAAAGGGTTATACCATTCGGCGGTTCCGTCGGTCGAAAAGCTGATGATCTCTGCGCGCCCTGCGATTGCGTCGAAAGGGACGGGGCCGCCGAGGCCCTTCTGGCTGGTATCGACGCGGCTGTCGGCGCTGCCGTCGCGGTTGTCGCCCATCAGGAACAGATGATCTGCGGGCACGGTGACGGGGCCATAATCGTCGGTCGCATAACCCGGACCCATGTCGATCGTGTCGAAGGTCGCGCCGCCGGGCAGCGTTTCGCGGACGATCGGCACTTCGAGGACTTCCTTGCCGCGCGCATCGCGGTTCACGAAACGGAACAGGCTGCTGTCGGGGCCGGGCAGGTTCGGATCGACCGGGATCGACAGCATCGGCTGGACCTCGCGTTTCACCGGCTTGCCATTGATGCTGAGCTCGCCGTTTCTGAGCGCGATCGTGTCGCCGGGCAGGCCGATCACGCGCTTGATATAGTCGATGCGCGTCACCGGATGTTCGAGCACGACGATGTCGCCGCGCTCGGGAAGCTTGCCGAAGATCCGGCCCGCTACCTTGGGCGCGAGATGGAAGCTCACCGACGAATAGGACCAGCCATAGGGATATTTGCTGACGATCAGCCGGTCGCCGTTGCGCAGCACCGGCATCATGGAATCGGACGGAATATAGAAGGGCTTGGCGACGCAGCTGTGGATGCCGAGCACGAGCAGCAGGATCACCACCACATCGCGGATCAGCTTGCCCCAGTCCTCATCCTTCGCCTTTTGCTTCGCCATGAAAATGTCAGTCCTTGATTGCTTCGATGATGACGAAGGCCTGCGCCCACGGATGGTCGTCGGTCAGCGTCAGATGGATATGCGCGCGGTATCCCGACGGGACCATCTGCGCGAGCCGTTCGGCGGCGCCGCCGGTGAGGGCGAGCGTCGGCGCGCCCGAGGGCGCGTTGGTCACGCCGATGTCTTTCATGAACAC
>CBJKNR010000517.1:0-2270 GCA_966417555.1 uncultured Sphingopyxis sp. | reverse complement strand
GCAAGGCCTATGGCGGCGCCTATGACGTGATGGCGTCGAAGCACCTGCGCGGCGATCTGAACTATGCGTGGCCGACCGCCGAGATCGCGGTGATGGGGGCGAAGGGCGCGGTCGAAATCATCTTCCGCAGCGACATCGGCGACCCCGAAAAGATCGCCGAGCGCACGAAGGAATATGAGGACCGTTTCGCCAATCCGTTCGTGGCGGCGCAACGCGGTTATATCGACGAGGTCATCTATCCGCATTCGACGCGGCGGCGGATCGCGCTGGGACTGAGGAAGCTGCGGAACAAGCAGCTCGAAAACCCGTGGAAGAAGCATGATAATATTCCGCTGTGACGAAGGACACTAAATTTCGTCGTGGATGAGGTAGTTAGGCATCGCGGCCCGGAAGGACGGGCTGCGATGTCCGACTGTCAAATGAGGTTCCGAGATGCGTAAATCCGTTCTTGCAATTGCTATCGCCCTGTCGGCACTTGTGTCGCCTGCCGCGTCGGCGTTCGACCCCGACACGCCTGTCAGTGCGCCGAAGCCCGCCTTCCCCGTAACGCTGGACAGCGAGGAAGACACGACGATCGGCCTCGCATTCGGGGCGGCCTTCGGTCTCGCCAAAGGCGCAGAGCCGGTGGCAACGCGCGAGATCGACGGGCGTACCTATACATTCCGTCCCGCCGCCATTCATCTGCTGCCGGACAATGTCGGCGTGCTGCTCAGCCTCGGTAATCTCGAGGAGGCGGGCCATAGCGAAGGCGGGATCAATGCGATCCATTATCTGCTGGGCGGCCCGTCGGGCTGGCAGCGCAAGGGCGAATGGCTGAACCTCGGTTCGGTCGGCACCGTCGGCAACGCCGCGACCGGATGGGCGTTCAGCGAGGCGCTCGGCAAGAACCCCTATCTCGTCACCTCGGGCGGCGGGGTATGGCAGGGCTGCGCGATCAGCAATGCGACGTTGACGGAACTGGCACCCGCGGGGCCGGTCGATCGCGGCAGCTTCACCGACGGCATGAGCTCGGGAGCCGGCCTGAACCAGAAGGAGCAAAGCTTCGACGGCCAGATAAGCGGCGCCGTCCCCGACAAGAGCTTCACCGTCACCTATACGGGAACACGCGCCATCAAGCAGCAATATCTGCTCAAGAACGGCAAGTACGAGCTGGTCGGCAAGGACCAGATTCCGGGATGCTGAGGAGAATGGAATGAAACTGGGTCGCCTCAACCATATCGGCGTTGCGACGCCGTCGATCGCCGACAGCATCGTCTTTTACCGCGATGTGATGGGGGCGACGCAGATTCACGAGCCGTTCGACCTGCCCGAGCAGGGGGTGAAGGTGTGCTTCGTCGACACACCCACGGACAGCGGGCTGAACGGCACACAGATCGAGCTGATCGAACCACTGCCCGGCAATGCATCGATCGCCGGCTTCCTGCAAAAGAACCCGGCGGGCGGCCAGCATCACATGTGCTACGAAGTGCCCGACATTTACACCGCCAGGGCGGAGTTCGAGGCGATGGGCAAGCGCGTGCTCGGCGAGCCGCGGATCGGCGCGCACGGGACGCCGATTTTTTTCCTCCATCCCAAGGATATGGGCGGGGTGCTGACCGAGATTATGGAGACGCCGAAGGAGGCGCACTGAGCTCACTATTCCCTCTCCCGTTGGGAGAGGGTTGCGCAGACTTGGCGCCGAAGGCGCCTGGTCGAAGCTGGGTGAGGGGATGGACGCTATCGAGAGGGCGGAGACCCTCACCAACTCCGCCTAGGCCTACGGCCAAGGCTTCGTATCCTCTCCCGGCGGGAGAGGAGATATGGAACGAGACTGCATATGACCGACAAGCCGACTATCGACCAATGGGCTGCCGCTGCCGAAAAGGAAGTGAAGGGCAAGGACCTGACCTGGGCGACGCCCGAGGGGATCGATGTCAAGCCGCTCTACACCGCCGAAGATGTCACCGCCGACCCCGGCCTGCCCGGCTTTGCGCCCTTCACGCGCGGCGTGCGCGCGTCGATGTATGCGGGGCGGCCGTGGACGATCCGGCAATATGCGGGCTTTTCGACCGCCGAGGAATCGAACGCCTTCTATCGCCGCAATCTCGCCGCGGGGCAGAAGGGGCTGAGCGTCGCCTTCGACCTTGCAACGCACCGCGGTTATGACAGCGATCATCCGCGCGTCGTCGGCGACGTCGGCAAGGCGGGAGTCGCGATCGACAGCGTCGAGGATATGAAGATCCTGTTCGACGGCATCCCGCTCGACCAGATGTCGGTCAGCATGACGATGA
>CBJKNR010000516.1:0-2272 GCA_966417555.1 uncultured Sphingopyxis sp. | reverse complement strand
GGAGATAGCGCCCGCATCCCGAATGGCAAGTTGAAGCGACTTTAAAGGCGCGTGACCCAATTGTGCGGGTCGGCCGCGCGGCCGCGCTGGATGTCAACGAGCTTGCCCTTGAGCATTTCGGTCACCTGCCCCGGCCCGCCCGCGCCGATCGTGAAGCTGGTTTCACCGCGCGTCACCTTGCCCACCGGCGTCACCACCGCGGCGGTGCCGCAGGCAAAGCTTTCGGTCAGCCTGCCGCTTTCCGCATCGGCCTGCCACTGGTCGATCGCATAGGGTTCCTCGCGCACCGTCAGGCCCGCGTCGCGCGCGAGCGTGATGATCGCGTCGCGCGTGATGCCCGGAAGGATCGTGCCGGTCAGCGGCGGAGTGACGACGCTGCCGTCGTCGAAGACGAAGAACATGTTCATGCCGCCCAGTTCCTCGATCCAGCGATGCTCGGCGGCGTCGAGGAAGACGACCTGATCGTGCCCCTTGGCGATCGCCTCGCGCTGCGCGACGAGGCTCGAGGCGTAATTGCCGCCGCATTTGGCAGCGCCGGTGCCGCCGGGCGCGGCGCGGGTATAATCCTCCGACACCCAGAGCGAGATCGCGGGCGCGCCCGACTTGAAATAATTGCCGACCGGCGAGACGATGACGAGGAAATGATATTCGGCCGCGGGCTTGACGCCCAGAAACACCTCGCTCGCATACATGAAGGGACGGAGGTATAGCGCGCCGCCGTCCACCGGCGGGAACCAGTGCGCGTCGGCGGCGACCGCTTCCCTGACCGCCGCGACGAACAGTTCCTCGGGCAATTCGGCCATCGCCATGCGGCGCGCACTCGCGTTGAAGCGCGCGGCATTGGCCTCGACGCGGAACAGCGCCATCGAGCCGTCGTCGAGCCGGTACGCCTTCAGCCCCTCGAAAATTTCCTGCGCATAATGGAGCACCGCGGTCGCGGGATCGAGCGTCAGCGGCCCGCGCGGCATCACCTGCGCATCGTGCCAGCCCTTTTCGTCCGAATAGCGGATCGACACCATATGATCGGTAAAGACGCGCCCGAACACCGGATCGGCGATCGCCGCCGCCCGTACATCGTCCGCGATCGGATTCGGGTGCGGCAGATGGGTGAAGGCGGGAGCGGACATCGAAAACACCTGTTGTTGGCGGGTTTATGGAGCGCGCCTCTTGCCAAAGACGGGCGCCGCGCGCAACGGTAGCGACTATGCCGGATGAAAATTTTCTTTCACAAGTACCCGCCGCCTCTGCCCTTTTCTTGCGCGAGGAAGAGGTGCGCCGCGGCATCGAATTCCTCTTTTTCGCCCACGCCTCGCTGTGGCGCGCGATCGACGCGCGGCTCGCCGAAAAGGAACTGGGGCGCGCGCATTACCGCGCGCTCTATTTCATCGCGCGGCAACCGGGGCTGACGATTTCGGACCTGCTCGCGCTGCTTGGTGTCACCAAGCAGTCATTGGGGCGCGTCGTGAAGGAGCTGGAAGCGCGCGACTATCTGACGACGCGGCCGGGCAACCGCGACCGGCGCGCGAAGGAGCTGCGCCTGACCGACGCCGGGCGCGCGGCCGAGAGTGCGGTCTTCACGGCGCTGCGCGATACGATGAGCCGCGCCTACACTCATGCGGGACAGCAGGCAGTCACCGGTTTCTGGCAGGTCAGCGAGGCGCTGGTGCCCGCGCGCGAACGCCGCCGGATCGCGGATCTCGGCAAGGAAGCAGGCTAGTTCACCCCTCGCCGCGTGCGATGTCGGCGAGTTCGCGTCCGCGATCACGCGCCGCGCGGAGCACATTGGTGAGCAGCGCGGCGAGCTGGCCGTCGCTGTCGAGGACATCGAGGCCCGCCTGCGTCGTGCCGCCCTTGCTTGCCACCTGCGCGATCAGCACGCCGGGCTTTTCGCTGCTATCGGCGAGCAGTGCGGTCGCGCCGCCGAAGGTCGCGGTGGCGAGCTTCAGCGCATCCTCGGCCGACAAGCCGAGCCGCTCGCCCGCCGCGGCGTAGGATTCGATCAACCGGAACACGAACGCGGGACCGCTACCGGTAAAGGCGGTGACGAGGTCCATCGTCGAATCGTCGGCGAGCGTCACCGTCTGGCCGAGCGGATCGAGCAAGGCATTGATCGCCTTGTCGTCGGCGTCGCCCAACGTCGCCACAGCCGACACACCGGCGCCGATCCGCGCGGCAAGATTGGGCAGGATACGGACCTGGGGGGCGGGAGCGGGGGAGAGTGCCGCGAGGTCGGCAAGCGACACGCCGGCTAAGATCGACAGGAGATGGACCT
>CBJKNR010000515.1:0-2277 GCA_966417555.1 uncultured Sphingopyxis sp. | reverse complement strand
CCGACGAGCTTGGCCTGGGGGGAAACATGGCGAATGAAAAGACACGGGCACCTGTGGCGGCCAAGGCCTAAGCGATTGCGCGGCGAATATGCCGAAGCCGTCAAGCAACAAAAGATGGCGATGCACAGGCTCAGACGGCTTCTCGGAGCGGTGGTGTTGTCCATCGGGACGGCGGCGTGTGCTGGCTCAGGTTCCGACGGGTTTGCGCCGGTCTATCTCGAAGGCGCCGACGGCGGGCTGCGGGCCCACATCGTCGGGCGTCGTGACGGCGGGTTCTTCGGCGAAAGTGCCGCGAGCACGCCGCCTGCCTACCACGCGGAGCGTCGCTGGCTCTATGCCATCGCCTTGCCGCGCCTGTCGGTCGAGGTGCTCGATATCGCTGATCCAGCCCGTCCCCGGCTCGTCGATCGCATTGGCTATCTCCACTTCCTGCGCGCTATGTTGTTCGATCCTTCTCACCGTGCCGAAGCCGAACGGTTGCAGCGCCTCGACGAGGCAACGCTCGCGATTGAGTTGCCGCGGCTGATTGGGGAGATAAAGGGCGTCGCCTTCGCCGACGGCGTACTCGCGGTGGCGTTCAAGGCCTTGCAGGAGAACGAGCGCGGGCGCGTGCTCTTCCTTGACGAGCACGGCGACGCCATCGCCGACCCGGTATCGGTCGGCATCGATCCGGATGCGATGGCCTACACGCCGGACGGGCGGAAGCTCGTGGTCGCCAACACCGCCACAGGCGAAGAAGGCGACGACCCAAAGGGCAGTATCAGCATCGTCACCGTCGGGCGCGATGCGGGCGGGCGTGTCACGACCGACGTCCGCCAGCTCGGGTTTGAGCGATTCAACGATCAGGCGGCACAGCTGCGCAGCGAGGGCGTACGCATCTTCACCCCCGGATCGACCGTCGCGCAAGACCTCGAGCCGGAATCGGTTGCGATCACGCCGGACGGTTCGACGGCCTATGTCGGCTTCGTGCGCAACAATGCGTTCGCGACCGTCGATCTGAGCCTCGAGACGGTGACCGCCATTCACGGCTTGGGTACACGTGACCTCAACGTCGCCGGGCAAGGTATCGACGCCAGCGACCAGGACGGTGCGATTGCCATCCGGCCCTGGCCGGTTCAGGCCTACTTCGCGCCCGACGGCATCGGCATTTTGCCGGCCGGCGGTGCAATTTATGTCGTGACTGCGAACGAGGGCGATCCCCGCGACTTCGAGGATGCTCGTGTCGGGGAGTTGGTGCTTGATCCCGACGCCTTCCCGGACTCCACTGACCTGCAGCGACCGGCAAATCTGGGCCGGCTACGGGTCACCCGCGTCGAGGGCGATCCAGACGGGGACGGCGACTACGACCGCCTTTACACCCTGGGGACGCGTTCGTTCGCGATCTGGAACGGCGCCGGCCGCTTGGTGTTCGACAGCGGTGATGCCTTCGAGCGAAAGACCGCAGAGGCGGTCCCCGCGTTCTTCAACACTCCTGACGATGCCAACCGTTTCGACGGCCGGAGTTCCGACCGCGGACCGGAGCCGGAACCGCTGGCGGTCGGCAAGGTCGCTGGTCGCTGGTACGCATTCGTCGGCTTCGAGCGGATCAGCGGCATCATCGCCTACGACATCACCGAACCCACGGCGCCACGATTCGCTTTCTACCTCAACAACCGCAACTTCGCGGTCGACCCGGCCGCCGTCTGCCAGCGCGACACAGTAAAGACGCCGGAATGCGCCGCAGTCGGCGATCTGGAGCCCGAGGCCTTGCGGTTCATCCCGGCCGAGCAGAGCCCGAACGGGAAGGCGTTGCTGGTCGTAACGCACGAGCAGACGGACAGCGTCACGCTGCTCCAGCTCGACCCCGCGTGAGGGACCTGACGGCGAGACGCACCTTGCAGTAGTGCTCCCGGTAGGCCTCGGCTGAGAGCATTCCCGCCAATATTGGGCGCTAGAGGCAGGACTGGCGCGCGCGCGGGGCACTCTAATGACCGCTTGGGGTCATGCGCCGCACGGTCGAGGCTCAGCTCATCTCCGGTACGCGCGGCCCAGGCCTGATCGAGGAGAGCAGCCGGCATTAGGATTATGCTCTTCCGGCTGTTATGATCAGAGCGGGCATGTCGAAGGCGATGGCGCCGTCGGTCCCGACGAATGACATCAGCGCCTGTTCGGCTTCTTTCAGAAGCTCTGCGAATTGCGTGTCGTCGAGCATGCCACCGAGCGTCCAGACGCACGCCCGCTCAGTGGAGATCAGCGATGCGATGGACGCGAAGTGAACAATCCCATCGTGGCGCATCA
>CBJKNR010000514.1:0-2298 GCA_966417555.1 uncultured Sphingopyxis sp. | reverse complement strand
CCGCAAGGTCGCGCGGGCCTGAGATCGAAGCCATTTCGGCGTCCCTTCGGGATTTGACCGATTTTGCCCATGGCGTCGTTGGCAAGTCTTGAAATATCGACATATTCCCGCGCCTTGCCTCCTAGCCTGAGCAAAATCGCTTCAAACCTCGAACGCGTTATTTATGGGTTCAGGCCCTAATCGAACCAGCCCGCGGTCTGCACCAGCACCCACAGGCCGATCACGAGGAACAGCGCTGCGGCGACGAGGCGCACCTTCGCAAGATCGACGCGCTTCAGCAATTCATGACCAAGAAAGATCGCGGGCACGTTGGCGATCATCATGCCGAGCGTCGTTCCTGCGGTCACGGCGACGACGTCATGATATTGCGCGCCGAGCGCGATCGTCGCGACCTGCGTCTTGTCGCCCATCTCGACGAGGAAGAAGGCGACGAGCGTGGTGAGGAAAGCCCCGAGGCGCGGCTTCGGCGCCTCATCGTCCTCGAACTTGTCGGGGATCAGCGTCCACGCCGCCATCGCGACGAACGATGCGCCGATGACATAGCGGAATATGTCGCTGTCGAGGAAGGCGGCGGCCGAGGCGCCAAGAAAGGCCGCCAGCGTATGATTCGCCAGCGTCGCGACCAAAATGCCGAGAATAATCGGCACCGGCCGGTGGAACCGCGTCGCAAGCAGGATCGCAAGCAGCTGCGTCTTGTCGCCGATTTCGGCGAGTGCGACGACGGCGGTCGAGGTGAACAGGGCTTCCATGAAAACTCCGGGGCCGGGCGGCTTGCGATACCAACGGACATCGAACCCGCCGCCCGGCCCGGACAGAGGTCGATGCCATTGGTCTCGCCCAAGCGGTAATCCCGCTTCCACCGCACCATGACCTCTCGGCCAAGTATGTTGACACGGCGGCCCGTCCCGAAGGACGGCTGGCTACTCCCCAGATGACGAAGGCGCGTTAGACGGCCTGGCGCTGTCTGGCAAGGGCTCGGGGCTCACGCGCGGAATTTTTCCGCCGGGCTCGATAGCCCGCTCCGGCTCGTCGGCCGCATTGGCGGCCGCTTCAGACTCGGCGATGTCGGCGTCCATCGCCCTGGCGCGCGCCTCGATCTCCTTTGCAGCCTTGTCGTAGCGCGCATCGAAATCCGGCTCGTCCTTGTACGCCGCGAGGAAAAACAGCGGCACGATCAGGATGACGGCGCGCATCAATAATCCTTGCGATACCGGATGCTGAGGTTCGACTGCCCCGATCCGCCCGCCTGGCTGAGCAGCGACAGCGCCGGCGTCAGGCTGATCTCGAGCTGCGTCGCGGTATAGCCGCGCGCATCGGTGATCACCTCCAGATAAATGTCCTTCGTGATATACTGCCCGGCAGCGAGCGCGGCGCCGCGCCCGATCGTGTCGTCGGGACCGAGGACGCGGAGCCGGTCGATGCCTGTTGCCGACTGGAGCGAACCGAGCGGGCTCAATCCCCCGCCCCCGCTGCTCAGCGTGTTGAGCGACGAGGCGAGCTGCACCGCCTGGAGCGGCGACAGCGTCGTGATCGAATCGCCGAACAGGATACGCGAGACGATTTCGTCCTGCGGCAGGCCCGGAACGCTCGAGAAAGCGATCTGCGGGTTGCTCGCACGCCCGGTCACGCTGACGTTCACCGTCACCGTCTCGATCGTGTCGCTCGCGACGAGCCGGATCGCCGGATCGAACGCCTCGCCGGTTGGGAAGGTCACCCGCCCTTCCTGCAGTTCGAACGAACGGCCTGCAAAGCCCAGCGTGCCGCGGACCAGTTCGATCTCGCCTGTCACGCGCGGATCCTGCGTGGTGCCGCGCAGCACGATATCGGCCTTCCATTCGGATTCGAGGCCCATGCCGCTGACATAGATTTCATCGGGCGCCTTCAATGCGATGTCGAGGCGAATGAGGTCGAACAGGCTGCCGCCGACCGCCGCAAGCCCGTCGCCGCTGACGCGCGGACGCCCCGCGGGGGGCTTGCGCCGCACGCCGGTGAGCACCGGAACCTGCGCCGCGCCCTCGCGCACGATGCGATAGCGCGTTTCGGGAAGGCGCAAACTACCCGACAGCAGCGCGGTCTGGCCCGCGACCTTTTCCAGCGTCAGGTTGCCCGTCGCGCGCGCGGCGATATTTTCGCTTTTCGCGAGGCGGGCATTGTCGAGCACGGCGGAAATATTCATCGGATAGCCGTCGGCCGAAGCGAGGCTGATAAAGCCCTTCGCCTGGATCGTGCCCTCGCCGGCATTCGCGGTCAGTTGCTCGATCTCCAGCCGGTTGCCGGTAAAGCGTCCGGCCACGACCA
>CBJKNR010000513.1:0-2307 GCA_966417555.1 uncultured Sphingopyxis sp. | reverse complement strand
AATTCTGGTCGCCCGCCAAGATTCTGAGCGATCTGGGGCAGGAGGACATCGACGAGCTGATCGACACCGGGATGCGGACAGCGTGGCCCAAGGTCGAGATGGTGCGCACCCAGACCGCGATCAGCCGCGCGCTCGAGGCGATATTGGCGAAGATCGACAAGGCGGGCGACGACGGCCCCGGCCATCGCAGCGCCGCGCTCAGGAAGGCGGTGCGCTGAGCATGGCGACCGGCGCGCTCGTTCTGCCGCACGGATCGGCGGCGGCAGGTGCGGCGCTTCACGTCACGCATTGGCTGCCCGAAGGACCGCCGAGGGCGATCGTGCTGCTCGCGCACGGCTATGCCGAACATGCCGGGCGCTACGAGCATGTGGCGAAGCGCCTGACCGACGCGGGTTATGCCGTCTACGCCGTCGATCATTGGGGCCATGGACGGTCGGACGGCGAGGGCGGCTATGTCCCGCGTTTCGCGGCGTTCCTCGACGGCATGGCCGAACTGCTGACTTTGGTCGAGATCAATCATGGCGACACGCCGCGCCTGCTCCTCGGCCACAGCATGGGCGGGCTGATCGCAACGCTGTTTCTTGTCGAACGCCAGCAGGCGTTCGTCGCCGCGGCGCTGTCGGGTCCGGCAATCCTGCCCGCCGAGCCGCCGTCGCGTTTCACAATCTGGATCAGCCGCTTCCTGTCGCGCTTCTTCCCGCGCCTCGGCGTGCTGTCGCTCGATGCCAATGGCGTCAGCCGCGACCCGGCGGTGGTCGAGGCCTACCGGGCTGACCCGCTCGTCTATGAAGGAAAAATCGGCGCGCGGCTCGGCAAGGAGTTCATGGACGCGATGGCGGTCGCGCAGGCCGACGCGCCGAAAATCCGCCTGCCGATCCTGATCCAGCATGGCGAAGCCGACTGCCTCACGGCGCCGGCGGGGTCGCGCTATCTGTTCGCCAATGTCGCGTCGAAGGACAAGCGCCTCGAAATCTATCCCGGCCTGTTCCACGAAATCTATAACGAGCCCGAGCGCGATGCCGTGCTCGACGACCTGATCGGCTGGTTCGACGCGCATGTGAAAGGGCCCGTCGTGGCATGAAGATCCTTCTCGTCCTCATCTTCGCGCCGCTCATCGCGCTTGCGCTGCTCTATTTCCTTTTTCCCGAGCAGCTGGTGCAGATCATGCGCTGGCTGATGCGCCGGCGCGCGCGGCTCGTGCGCAAGACGGTGACGGTCAATGGCCGCGCTTGGCCCTATCTGGAAGGCGGCGATCCGTCGAAGCCGGTGCTGGTGATGGTCCACGGCTTTGGCGCCGACAAGGATCACTGGACCTTCTACGCGCCGTGGATGACGCGCGACTATCATCTGATAGCCCCCGACCTGCCGGGTTTCGGCGAGAATGATCGCGACGGCGCACTGCCCTTCGACGTGACGAGCCAGACGGCGCGGCTCAAGGCCTTCCTCGACGCGCTCGGCATCGAGCGCCCGCATCTCGGCGGTAACAGCATGGGCGGCTGGATCGCGCTGCGCTTCGCGATCGACTATCCCGGGCATCTGCGCACGCTGACGCTGATGAACAACGCCGGAGTGCTGGGCGCGAACGAGAGCGAGCTTCAGAAGCTCGCGGCGGACCGCGACTATAATCCGCTCGTGCTCGCCAGCCTCGAGGACGCCGACCGCCTCATCGCCTTCGTCGTCCGCAAGCCGACCTATGTCCCCGCGCGGCTCAAGCCCGTGATCTATGCCGATGCGCTGCGGCACCGCGACCTGCTCGACAAGATTTTCTGGGTCATCGCCGACGAGATGGAGGAAAAGCCGCTCAACGACGAGCTCGGCAAGGTCAGGGTGCCGACGCTGATCATCTGGGGGCGCCACGACAAGCTGATCGACGTCAGCTGCGTCGCGGTGCTCGAGACGGGAATCGCGGGGAGCCGCAGCCATATCTTCGAGCATGTCGCGCATGTGCCGATGATCGAGGACCCGAAAGCCACGGCAGAGGTCCAGCGCGAGTTTCTTGCCAAGCATTGAAACTGCCGTCAGTCTCTTCCGAAAACAGGGAGAGGCAGATGCGGTTGAAGGTGGGGCTGCTCGGCGGGGGAAGCTGGGGAACGACGGTCGCGTCGCTGGTGTCGCGCAACGCGCCAATCGCGCTCTGGGCGCGCGATGCCGAGACGGTCGACGGCATCAATTCGGCCAACGAAAACCGCAAATACCTCCCCGGCATCAAGCTGCCCCCGGCGCTCCGCGCGACCGCGGACATGGCCGAGGTCGTCGGGGGGGCCGATGTGTTCGTTATGGGCGTTCCCCCGCAAAACTTTCGTGTCG
>CBJKNR010000512.1:0-2312 GCA_966417555.1 uncultured Sphingopyxis sp. | reverse complement strand
TGCCGGGAGGCAGCATCCGTTCGCGCGGCGGCGCGAGGCGATCGCGCAGCTCTGCAACCGCCGACGCATCGCCGTCGACCGCAGCACGCGCGACCTGTGCCAGCGCGCCTTCGAGCGCTTGCGCCAGCGGCACATCGAACGGAAAGGCCAGCCCGTTGAGGTAAAGAACATCGGCGCCGCACTCGGCGAGCGCGACCCCGTGCACGACGCCCGGCCGGACGAGCAGCAGGTCGCCCTCGACACAAAAGCCGCCGCGCTCGAGCCGTAGCGGCCCCGCCCGGCCGGCGAGCACCGCCGTCACCAGATTGGCGTGCGGCGCAAGCGCGCGCGTCCCCACCGGAAAACAGCTGGTGAGGAAAGGCGCGACCGGGTCAGGCATGGCAGTGATTATTCACCCGGGAGGCTCGCCGCACAAGCAGGGTGTCGGCACCATCTAGCGCGCGATTCCGGCCCTCGCAAAGGCCGCCTCCATCTGTGCGATATCGGGGTAGACATGCTTGCTCGTCACCTCGCCGTCGGCATTGACCATGATCACGTCGAGCATGCCGACGTGGGCGACAAAGGCGGTGCCGCCCGCCATCGCGAGCGTCAGGACCATCGTCCAGTCGAAGGTCCAGTACTCGCGGCCGAAGATCCTTTTCCCCATCAGCATCGAGAAATCGTAGGTCGCGAACAAATGCCGGCAATGCTGGCGCAGCGCCTCGCGCCCTTCGATCGCGGGCGATCCGTCGTGGAGCCGGAAAATTGTGTCGGCCGAGTGCAGCGACGCGATCAGGTCGGCGTCCTTTGTCTCCCAGCCCACATGATAACGATCGAACAGCGCCCCGGTCGGCAATGTGCGTTCAAGCTCGGCGATTTCGTGCATCGTCTTTCTCCCTCGTCTGTTCGGCACATATTCTACTGCCGGATCCGACCAGCGCGTTGAACAAACGTGCATTGCGCGGCGCCGCAATATCGGCTGTGGAGGTGCTTCAGATTCGAAGAGGCGCCTCATGACCCCAACCGCAAAGATTCTCCTGCTCGGCTCGGGCGAGCTCGGCCGCGAATTCGTGATTTCGGCGAAACGCCTCGGCTGTCACGTCATCGCGTGCGACAGCTATGCCGCCGCCCCCGCGATGCAGGTCGCCGACCAATTTGAGGTCTTCTCGATGCTCGACGGCGACGCGCTCCGCGCCGCGATCGAAAAGCACCGACCCGACCATATCGTCCCCGAGGTCGAGGCCATCCGCACCGAAATCCTCGCCGAAGTCGAGGCCAAGGGCTTCCACGTCGTCCCGTCGGCGCGCGCGGCGCAGCTCACGATGAACCGCGACGCAATCCGCGACCTCGCGGCGAGTGAACTCGGACTCAGAACCTCGACCTTCGAATATGCGACGAGCCGCGAAGAACTCGCCTCCGCCGCCGCGCGCATCGGCTTCCCCCTCGTCGTGAAGCCGGTCATGTCGTCGTCGGGCAAGGGCCAGAGCACGGTCAGCGACGCCGCGGGCGTCGATGCGGCGTGGGACTATGCCGCCGCCGGAATGCGCGGCGACCGGCTGCGCGTGATCGCCGAGGCCTTCATCGACTTCGACTACGAGATCACGCTGCTGACCGTCCGCCACAAGGATGGCGTGACCTTCTGCCCCCCGATCGGACACAGGCAGGAACGCGGCGACTATCGTGAAAGCTGGCAGCCAGCGGCGATGTCCGGTGCGGCGCTGGCGGCGGCGCAGGATATGGCGACGAAGGTGGTCGATGCGCTCGACGGCCACGGCATCTTCGGCGTCGAATTTTTCGTGAAGGGCGACGCGGTGATCTTCTCCGAACTTAGCCCACGCCCGCACGACACCGGCATGGTCACGCTCATCTCGCAGTCGCTCTCCGAGTTCGACCTCCACGTGCGCGCGATCCTCGGCCTGCCGATCCCCGCGATCGCAGTGCCCGATGCCAGCGCAAGCGCGGTGCTGCTCGCCGACCGCGATGCGAGCGACTTCGCGATCACCGGCCTCGCCGACGCGCTGACGCCGCCCAACACCGAAACGTCGGTCGATCTGCGTATCTTCGGCAAGCCCGTAACACGGCCGTACCGCCGCATGGGCGTCACGCTGGCGAAGGTCGCGGCCGGCACGACCGACGACGCACGCAGCGCGGCGGGTGCGGCCGCCGCCAAGCTGACAATCGAATATCGGTAGAGGCTGAAGACGACCGCTTTCGAGCGGAAGCGGACCTATTTGCATCGTCATCCCGGGGAAGGAAAGGGGCTCGCCGGGGGGGACTAAGTTAGGGGGAGGGCCCCGGCTTCGGCAGGGGGGAGGGAGGGGGAAAACCCGCCT
>CBJKNR010000511.1:0-2324 GCA_966417555.1 uncultured Sphingopyxis sp. | reverse complement strand
ATTCGACCTGCTACCTCGCCGATCCGCGCAGCTTCTGCATCCAGAAGACGCTGCAGGACATCGCGCACGGCGGCGATGTCGAGCAGAATCTGATGTTTGCGGGCCATGCCGCATTCAATTTCAAGACCGATCCCTTCTATTCGAACAATTTCACCCCGACGGTGAAGCAGCTTGTCGACCGGATTTTGACGGGGGATTGACGATAATCTCGTCATTGCTTCGCTTCGCTCGCAATGACGAATTATTGGGGCAGGCCATGCGTGAACGTTACCCGGCGGTCTATATCATGGCGAACCGCCGCAACGGGACGCTTTATGCGGGCGTGACGTCGCACCTCGTGCAGCGCGTGTGGCAGCATCGCGAAGGGCTGGGCGGGTTCTCCAAGCGCTATGATTGCAAGATGCTGGCTTGGTTCGAAATGCACGCGACGATGGAAGGCGCCATCGCCCGCGAGAAGCAGATCAAGGCGGGCAGTCGCAAGAAAAAGCTGGAGCTGATCGAAGCCGACAATCCGCTTTGGCAGGATTTGTGGTTTCAGATTATCGACGGTAGCGAATGACGCTCTGGATTGCTTCGCTTCGCTCGCAATGACGATGCTTGATCAAGCTACGTCATTGCGAGGAGCGTAGCGACGAAGCAATCCAGAGCGACGTGGAACCGGTGCCGGCGATCGGACCTAAGCCCAACCCTCCAGCACCTGATCGGGCGGCCGATGCCCGTCGCACCAGGCGCGGATGTTGGCGATGACCTTTTCGCCCGAGGCCTCGCGGCCCTCGATCGTCGCCGAGCCCAAATGCGGGAGCAGCACGACATTGTCGAGCGCGAGCAGCGCAGGATCGACCGCTGGCTCGTGCGTATAGACGTCGAGCCCGGCGCCCGCGATGCGTCCGGTCTGGAGCGCCGCGATCAGCGCCTTTTCGTCGACGATCTCGCCGCGCGCGGTGTTGATGAGGTAAGAAGTCGGCTTCATCGCGGCGATGCGCGCGGCGCTCACCATCTCGTGCGTCTCGCTCGTGTGCGGGCAATGGATCGTCACCACGTCGCTGATCCGCAGCAGCGTATCGACGCTTGCGTGATAGCTCGCGCCCAATTCCTCCTCGATCGCTTGCGGAAGGCGTTTGCGGTTGTGATAATGGATCGACAGGCCGAAGGCGCGCGCGCGGCGTGCGACCGCGAGCCCGATGCGCCCCATGCCGATGATGCCGAGCAATTTGCCGCCAACGCGGTGGCCAAGCATCGTGCTCGGCGCCCAGCCTTGCCACTTGCCCGACCGCATCAATTTCTCGCCCTCGGCGAGCCGGCGCGGGACGCTGAGGATCAGCGCCATCGTCATGTCGGCCGTGTCTTCGGTGAAGACGCCGGGGGTGTTCGACACCATGATGCCCTTCGCGCGCGCGGCGGCAAGGTCGATATGATCGACCCCGGCACCGAAATTGGCGATCAGCTTCAGCCGGTCGCCCGCGGCGTCGATAATGCCGGCGTCGATCTGGTCGGTCACCGTGGGCACGAGGACGTCGCAGTCGGCGACCGCGGCCTTCAGTTCGTCGCGGGTGAAGGCGTGATCGTGCGCCGACAGCGCGACGTCGAACAATTCGGCCATGCGGCCCTCGACATGCGGCATCAGCTGGCGGGTGACGACGACGCGCGGGCGTTTCGGGCGGGATGAATCGGGCATGGCGCCGATAGAGCGCGCCGCGCCATGGCGGTCAAGAGTGTCGGATATGAAAAAGGCTGGGGACGAACGCAGCCTTTTGCGCGGCGAATGGTTGAAATGCGGATATGAGTTTGACAAGGCAGAGCGATGACCAGCCGCCATATTTTGATCGCCGCCCTGCTGATGGCCACCGTGGGACCGGCCGCCGCGCAATCCGATGTCGAGCTGCCCTATTGGGCGTCGATCAGCGTCGATGAGGCGCGGATGCGCAAGGGGCCGTCGCCCGATGTCCCCGTGATCTGGGAATATCGGCGCAAGGATTTGCCCGTGAAGGTCGTCGCGAGGTTCGAAACCTGGCGCAAGATCGAGGATCCCGACGGGACGCAGGGCTGGATGGCGGCGCGGCTTTTGAGCCGTACGCGCACCGCGATCGTCACCGGGGGAGTCCGGCCGATGCGCGAGGATGCAAGCGTATCGGCGGCGGTCGCCTATCGCGCCGAAGCCGGCGTCGTGGGCCGGATCACCGACTGCAAGGAGGGCTGGTGCCTGTTCGATGTGAAGGGCCGCAAGGGCTGGATCCAGAGCGACCATATCTGGGGCGATTGACGGCCGAGAGGCCGGTTTCGACCGGGAGCTGCCATAAATCCTCCCCGCTTGCGGGGAGGGGGAC
>CBJKNR010000510.1:0-2344 GCA_966417555.1 uncultured Sphingopyxis sp. | reverse complement strand
AGTGGTCGATGGTGACGAGCAAAGGCACGTCCTCGTCGATGGCGCTCCGCGCCAATCGAGCCGCCTCGTCCTCGAGACATCCCCCGCTGATGATGCCGACCGGCATCGACTCCCGCGGCACGAGCAGGCGTGTCGTGAGCGCGCAGCCCTGGCCGCCGTGCGTGGTGAAGCCCATGATTCCCGCTGCCGCAGCCTTCTGAATATCGGCGTCGGCGCGGACGATCAGCGCCGATTTGCCGCCGAGTTCCATCACGATGCGCTTCAGCGTCGGTGCCGCCTGTGCCTGGATCATCGCGCCGACCTTGTCGGACCCGGTGAAGTGGACGAGGTCGACGCGCGGGTCGGTCGTGAGCAGCCTGCCCGTTTCGATGTCGCCGGTGACGATGCTCAGTACGCCTTTGGGCAGCCCGACCTCGTCGGCGATCTCGCCGAGGATCAGCGCCTGCATCGGCGTATAGGGCGAGGGCTTCAGCACCACGGTGCAGCCGACTGCCAGCGCAGGAATGACCTTGCCGATATTGAGGAAGAAGGGGAAGTTGTACGGCGAGATGGCGGCGACGACGCCGACCGGCTCGCGGCTGACGACGCCCGTGCCGAGCGTCGTGCGACCTTGTGCATTCGGCGTCAGCTCGACCGGCAGCGACGAGACGGCGGGGCGCGCGGCGACCTCGATCGTCCGCCGCGCGTGCTTCATCGGGATGCCGTACTGCAGGAATTCGGCGAGCATCCGCGTCGCGCCCGCCTCGGCAACGATCATGTCGACGATCTCGCTTTTGCGCGCGTCGAGCGCGTTCAGAAAGCGCGTCAGCACCGCCTGCCGCCCGGCCACGGACAGGTGCGGCCAATCGCCCTTGTCGAAGGCCGTACGCGCCGCACCGATGGCGGCGTCGACCTGGGCCGCGCTGCCGACCGGTGCCTCGATCAGCAGGCTTTCGTCGGCGGGGTTGATCACCGCCTCGCGCTGGTCGGTCTTCTCCCATTCGCCGCCCACATAAATGGCGTCGGCATATTTCAGAAAAGCCATGTTTTTCTTGTCCTTATGATACGGCTTTGGCGTCCCAGACGATCGGCAGATTGCGAATCGAGAGGAGGCTGGGGACGACAGTCGTGTCGGCGCCGTCCTTGACGCGGAATTCGTGCGGGATGCGGTCGAACCATTCGTCGAGCAGCACGCGCAGCTCGCGCCGCGCAAGATGCGCCCCGAGGCAGATGTGCACGCCGCCCGCCAGCGTGAAATGGCGGTTGTTCTTGCGCGCCGGATCGAAGCGGTGGGGGCATTCGAACTGTTCGGGGTCGAAATTGCCCGAGGTGTTGAACGCCGTGACCCAGTCGCCCGCCTTGATCTGCACCCCGTGCCATTCGAAATCACGCTTCACCTTGCGGCCCGAATTGACGAGCGGCTGGGTGCGCAGGAATTCCTCGACCGCCGAATTGATCAGCCCCTTGTCGGCGCGGAGCTGTGCCTGGAGTTCGGGGTGCATCGCGAGGCGGCGGAACATCTGGCTGACCGTCGAGGCGACGGTGTCGAGCCCGCCGAGCCACAGGAACCAGGTCATGCCGATGATCTCGTCGTCGGTCAGCTTCTGGCCGTCGATCGCGCCGTTGGCGATATGGCTGCCCAGCGTCGCGTCGGGTGCCGCCTGCTTCTCGGCGATGAAGCCGCGCAGCCAGGCGAGCACGCCGCGCAGCGCCTGCGCCTTCTTCTCCAGATCGTCCTCGTGCAGGATATTCCATTCCCAGTCGAGGAACTGCTCGAACATGGTGAAGGGAAAGCCCATCAGGTCGAGGAAGACGCGCACCGGGAACACCCGCCCGAAGTCCCAGGCGATGTCGACCTCGCCCTTGTCGGCGAAGCGGTCGATCATGCCGCCGATGATCTCGCGGATGCGCGGTTCGCGATCGTTCATTGCGACCGGTGTGAACCAAGGGTTCAGGAACTTGCGGTATTTGCCATGGTCGGGCGGGTCGATGCCGAGCGGGATCGACGGAAAGCTCTCGCCCGCGAGCAGCTGGAACTGCGCGACACCCTCGGACGAGAAAAGCTCGTTGTCCTCATAGACGCGGCGGATGTCCTCGTAGCGGGTGACGACCCACGCGCCGTGACGATTGCCGCTGATCGGCCAGGGATAATAATGGATGCGCGGAAAGCTTTCGTCGCGCACGACGTCCATGGGCCGATAGGGTTCGACGAGGTCGTTGGGGACGATGCCGGCGGCGAAGCGCGTGTCGAGCACCCGTTCGGGCGGGACATGCGCAGGTGCGGGGGGCGCATCTGCGCCGGCGCGGGCGGCCGGGCAGCGCGACAGGGTTTGGGTCATCGATGCCTCCGCTCAGGCCGAGGCGA
>CBJKNR010000509.1:0-2357 GCA_966417555.1 uncultured Sphingopyxis sp. | reverse complement strand
GCCGGCGGCGCGCGCGCGCGACCAACGACTTGAGACATCGACCAGCGACACGGCGGCTGGTTGAACCCCCCGAAAGCAGGCGTATAGCTTGTCGTATCGCTGATCCGCGCCGCATCTGCGGTGCGGATTTTCGCTGCAAATCGATAACCGGGGAATATCATGACTCCTTCGCACATCTCTTCGCGCCTGCTGGCGACCGCCGCGCTCGGCGCACTGATGCTCGTCGCCGTTCCGGCGACCGCACAGGAAAAGACGGCCCCCGCGCCCGCCACCACCGCCGCCAAACCCGAAATCGGCGATTTCGGTTTCGACCTCACGGGCATGGACAAGAGCGTCCAGCCCGGCGACGATTTCTACTCTTACGCCAACGGCACCTGGGCCAAGAACACCGTCATTCCGGCCGACAAGTCGAATTACGGCATGTTCACCGCACTCGCCGATCTGTCGCAGAAGCGCACACAGGAAATCCTCGAAGCGGCCAAGGCCGACCCGAACAGCATGATCGGCCGCGCCTATTCGTCCTATCTGGACTCGGCCGCGGTCGAAGCAAAGGGCCTCGCCCCGATCCAGCCTTGGCTCGCCAAGGTCCGCGCGGTTGACAAGCCAGGGCTCGCGAAGCTGCTCGCCGAGGCCGACCGCAGCGGCGTTCAGCATTTCTTTGGCGGCTATGTCGGGCAGGACGACAAGAATCCCGACGTTTACATCTACACCATGTTCCAGGGCGGCATCGGCATGCCCGACCGCGATTTCTACCTGAAGGAGAATGAACGGAACACCAAGCTGCAGGCCGCCTACCTCAAGCATGTCGAAAATGTCCTGACGCTCGCCGGCGAAAAGGACGCCGCAGCGCGCGCCAGGGCGATCTACGATTTCGAAAAGCAGGTCGCCGCGGTCCACTGGGACAAGAACGACAGCAGCGACGCGACCAAGGTCTATAACAAGATGACGATCGCCCAGCTCGCGCAGGCCGCGCCGGGCTTTGACTGGCAGACCTTCATTCGCGGCATCGGCGTCAACGAGGATTCGATCCTCGTGTCGCAGCCGAGCGCCTTCACCGGCGAGGCCAAGCTGCTCGCCGACGCTCCCATCGGCGTGATCCGCGACATGCTGATCGTGCGCAGCCTCGACGGCTTCTCGGGCGTGCTGCCCGACGCGGTCGCGCAGGAAGCCTTCTCCTTCTACGGCACCGCACTGTCGGGCACGCCGCAGATGCAGGAACGCTGGAAGCGCGCCGTGGACTTCACCACGAACAATATGGGTGAAGCCGTCGGCAAGGACTATGTCGCGAAATATTTCCCGCCCGAAACCAAGGCGGCGATGGACGTGCTCGTCAAGAATGTGCTCGCGGCGCTCGACACGCGTATCGGCAATCTGACGTGGATGCAGCCCGGAACCAAGGTCAAGGCGAAGAAGAAGCTTGCCAATTTCACAACCAAGATCGGCTACCCCGATCGCTGGAAGGATTACAGCAAGCTCGAAATCCGCGGCGACGACCTGTTCGGCAATGCGCTGCGCGCCAACCAGTTCGCGCACGACGACAATATCAGCCGCCTCGGCGGCCCCATCCGCCGCTGGGAGTGGGGGATGACCCCGATGGAGGTCAACGCCTACGCCAATTTCGGGATGAACGAGATCGTCTTCCCCGCCGCGATCCTGCAGCCGCCCTTTTTCGATCCGCACGCCGACGCGGCGATCAACTATGGCGGCATCGGTGCGGTGATCGGCCACGAGATCAGCCATCATTTCGACGACCAGGGCGCGAAGTACGACGAGACCGGCAAGCTCGCCGACTGGTGGACCCCCGAAGACGTCAAGGCGTTCGAAGCCGCGGGCAAGGCGCTCGTCGCGCAATATGACGCCTATGAGGTGCTTCCCGGCGAAAAGCTCGACGGCACCTTCACGCTGGGTGAGAATATCGGCGACCTCGCCGGCCTGACGATCGCCTATGACGCCTACAGGAAATCGCTCGGCGGCAAGGAAGCGCCGGTGATCGACGGGCTGACCGGCGACCAGCGTTTCTTCCTCGGCTGGGCGCAGGTGTGGCGCCGCAACTATCGCGAGCAGAATCTGTCGCAGCGCATCACCACCGATCCGCATTCGCCGTCGATCCAGCGCGCTTGGGTCTCGCGCAATCTTGACCCTTGGTATAAGGCCTATCAGATCAAGGAAGGCCAGAAGCTCTATCTGGCGCCCAAGGACCGCGTTCGCATCTGGTGATGCGTTAGGGTCAGAACCCGATACTGACGCGGTCGAGGTTTGAAGCGATTTTGTTCAGGGCTAGGAGGCAAGGCGACGGCATATAGACATATTCCAAGCCTTGCCGACGACGCCATGGACAAAATCGGTCAAATCCCGCA
>CBJKNR010000508.1:0-2385 GCA_966417555.1 uncultured Sphingopyxis sp. | reverse complement strand
CGGTCGAAGAGGCGGCCGAGCGTCCTGTCCATCTTGACCAGCGAGGCGAGCATCCGGTCGTCGTCCGACGACTCCCCCTTGCCCATGACGTCGGAGAGGCTTTCGTCGTCGGGCGCCCAAGGGTCGTGGATGTCGTTGAGCCACAGGTTCACGAACCACGGCTTTTCCGCATGCTGCGCGACGAAATCGACCGTCATGTCGGTGTAAAGCCCCGTGAGATTGGTCTTGATTTCCCAGAAGCGCGGCCCTTCGCCCAGCTCGTCCGACTGCTGGGCCAGAAAACGCTCCTCGTCGGAGACGAGCACGCGCGGGCCGAGCCCTTCGAAGGTCGTGAAGCTCTTGTCGAAGCCATAGGCGGTCGGCCATGGCGCGTCGCCGATGTCGCGCCCGCCGCCGAGGTGCCATTTGCCGATATGTGCGGTCTTGTAGCCGTTTTGCCGGAGCAGGCGCGCGATCGTCGGCAGTTTCGGATCGAGCCAGTCGACCTGCCCGATTTCGGCATTGCGCTCGCGGCCCGCGGTGATCCCGACGAAGCCGACGTCCGCTGGAAACCGCCCCGTCAGAAAACCCGCGCGCGACGAGGAACAGATCGGTGCCGCGTCATAGAATTTGGTGAGGAGAACACCCTCGCGCGCCAGCCGGTCGAGGTTCGGCGTCTGGACTTTCCGATTGCCCATCACCGACAGGTCGCCGAAGCCCATGTCGTCGACGAGGATGAAGAGTATGTTGGGGCGACGCTCGGCCTGTCGAACCGGTTCGGGTGCGGAGGCTTCCTGCGTCCGCTGGGTCAGCGCCGCCGCAGCCGGCAGCGTCGCCAAGGCCGCCAGGCTCATCGCCGCGGCCGCGAGCAACTGCCTTGCAGCGGGCGCGCCGACGGCGGATGACCGATGAAACATTCTCTCTCCCAAACCACCCGATTCATGCCAAAGCAGTCAATGTATATTTATCGTATTAATTAGGCTTGTCTAGTTTCTTGTTCGGTTTAACAATGGGGTCAGGCCCATCCGGGTGCCACTGACAGGGAGGCGTTTGCCGTGTCGTTCGAACAATCGGGACTGGACCATGACGAGGCACCTGCCTCGCTCGGGCGCAACCTGACCTATGGCCTCCTCGACAGCCTCGGGCGCGCGATCGTCACCGGCCAGTTCGACGACGAAGCCTTTCCGACCGAGGCCGAACTGGCCAAGCGCCACGGCGTCAGCCGATCGGTGACGCGCGAGGCGGTGAAGATGCTCACGGCGAAGGGACTGCTTAGCGCGCGGCCGCGACAGGGGACTGTGGTGCAGCCCACCTCGTCGTGGAACCTGTTCGATACCGACGTGCTGCGCTGGCTGCTCGAGCGGCAATTCTCGATCGAGCTGCTCAAGCAGTTCAACCAGCTGCGCGTCGCGATCGAGCCCGAGGCGGCAGCGCTCGCGGCGCAGTTCGGGCGGCCCGAAGCGCTGAAGCGGATCGGCGAAGGGCTCGACCGCATGGCGGCGGCCGAGCGCGGCGAGGACGATACGCTGGAGGCCGACATCGCCTTCCACGTCGCCATCCTGCGCGCGTCGAATAACCCCTTCTATGCGCAGTTTCGCGACGTGGTGAGCACCGCGCTACGCACCTCGATCCGCTTCACCAACCGGATCAAGGGGCGCAGCGCGAGCGTCGCCGACCATGCCGCGGTCCGCGACGCGATCGCAGCGCACGATCCCGATGCGGCACGCAGCGCGATGCGCCACCTGATCGGCGATGTGCTGACATTGATCGACGACGCCGAAAGATAGCGGGCTATCGCATTTCCAGCGGCGCGATCGTGCCGTCGGTGCGATAGGCGATCGGCTGGACAGTGAATTTGCGGCTGCCCTTGTAGGGGCCGGGTCCGGTCTGCTCTTCCCAGCGGTGATAGGCGATATACCAGCGGCCGTCGGCGGGATCGCGCAGGAAAGCGTGATGGCCGGGCCCCTTGAAGCGCGCGTCGCTCTCGACGATCCTGCCGCGCCAAGCCCAGGGACCGGTCGGCGACGGCGCGGTCGCATAATGGACCTGATAGCTGTCGTGGCGATAGCTGCCCGACGAATAGGACAGATAATAGGTGCCGCCGCGTTCATGCATGAACGCGCCTTCGGTGAAATGCGGCGGGGTTTCGACCGGGATTTCGCGGTCGATCGTCACCATGTCGGGCTTGAGTGTCCACACGCGCAGTTTCGCGCCCGCGCTGCCGCCGGCATAGAGATAGCGCGTCTTGCTCGCCGGGTCGACGAAGACCGCGGGGTCGATCGCCTCGAACCCCTTGCCGCCGGTGACCAGCGGCTTGCCTCTGTCGGTGCACGGGCCTTCGAGGCCGGCGCAGGTCGCGACGCCGAGCCGGGTCGGTGGCGGAGTCTGCGGGCCGACCGAGAAAGA
>CBJKNR010000507.1:0-2389 GCA_966417555.1 uncultured Sphingopyxis sp. | reverse complement strand
CCGCACGGGGGTCCTCCAGCGCGACACGGAATCGCTCGAGCGCAAGCGCCAGCGAAGCCACCGTTCGTCTCATCGGGTCTCCGGGTTCATGGCCGCCAGGATACTCGCGCCGAGATCGGCGATCCCCTGGCCGGTTTCCTGGCCGACTCGCCGCCGCAGCGCAGGCCTGGGGTGAAGACGCCGCAGTTGGTCGCGAAACGATCGGCGACGCGGTCGTGATCGGTATATTTGACCCCGAATTTGAGCGCGGTCATCGGCCCCCATTCGACTTCCTTCTCGACGTCGAGGTAGAAATATTTCTCCTCATCGTCGTTGGTCACCGACTGGATGCGCGCGAAGTCGGGACGAATGCCCGCGGGATTGAGCGGGTTCGGGTTCGCGAAGCTCACCTCGGGCCGGCCGCTGGTGAGGTCGTAGCTGAACGCGCCGGGGCCGGCGAACTCGATGAAATTCTCATTGCTCGTGTCTCCGTTCGCCTTGGTCCAGCCCGCCTTGAAATGGACCGAAAGGCTGTCGACGGGGCGCCAGGTGAGGTCGAAGTCGGCCGAGATGGTCTTCGCCACCGCCTGCCGGTCGATCGCGTCGTAAACGACGCCGAAGCCCGCAGTGCCGCTGTTCAGCGAGGCAATATCGCCCGATACCGCGACGCCATTCTCGACCACGGCATTGCTGATCGTGCCGCCGCCGCCGAGCGCCTGCTCGCCCCACGCGATGTAATTCTGGTTGAAGTTATCGGCGTTGAAACGCGAATAGAGCCCGGTGATGTTGATCTCGAGCTCGTCCGACGGGCGGAACTGGATGCCGATATTGGCGCCGTAACGCTCGCGCTTCTGCTCGAACATTGTCGAGCCGATCAGCGTCGGGACGAGCGCGTCGCCGCCGCCGACGGGGAAGGAGCGATAGCCGAAAATCTCGAGCCCGTCGCGGCGCGTGCGACGCTTCTGATAGATGGCGCCGACGAGCACGCCGAAGGTCTCGTCGGCATTTTTCCAGCTGACGAGGCCCGAGAGCTGCGGGTCGAACTTGCCCGAGAGGTCCGAATAGACGCCCTGCACCGAGGCCGAGAGGGTGAGCGGGTCGAGGTCGAGCGGGTTGCGCGTGATGACGTTGATCGTGCCGCCCACCCCGCCTTCCTCGACATCGGCCTGCGGGCTCTTGTAGACTTCGAGGCGACCGATGATCTCGGCGGGCAGCGTCAGATAGTTGAAGCTGCGCGTCGAGGCGACCTGATCGAGGATGAACCAGTCGGCAGTGGCGACGCTGTGGCCATTGAGCAGGGTCTTGGTCAGGTTCGGCGCGGTGCCGCGGAGCGAGACGCGCTCGCCTTCGCCGAACTCGCGATTGACGACGATGCCCGGAACGCGCTGGAGCGCCTCGGCGACATTCTTGTCGGGGAATTTGCCGACATCCTCGGCGGTGACGACGTCGGCGATCACCGACAGGTCGCGCTTCGTGTCGATCGCTTCGCGGAGCGAGCCGCGGATGCCGGTGACGACGATTTCGCTTTCGGCGGCTGCGTCAGCGGCGGGGGCGGGCGTTTGCGCGTGGGCCGCGCTTGCGGCGAAAAGCAGCGTGCCGGCGCTTACGGATGCAAGCAAATATCTTGCATTGGTCATGTCATGTCTCCCTCGTTTTGATCGAAGATCGATTATCGTTCCGATTTCCGGGCAGACTTATACATACCAATCTATACGTCAAGCTCATTCTGGTACGATCAAACGCCCGATCATGCGTGACATCAGATATTTTTGGTATTTTATTGGTATTATATTGCGCTCTGCTTCGCAGGCGACTCGAAGGTGGCGCGCGGCCGGTTAAAAGCCGGGAAGCGGCTGGCTGGCAAAGCCCCAGCCCTTGAGGTCGGGGCCGGCCGCGCGTTCGAGCAGCACGTCGGCGTCCCTGATCGTCCACGCTCCCGCCTTTTCGACATCGGCGAGCGCATCCCAGCCTATCGGCACGGCGACCGGCGCCTGTTCGCGCGCGCGCGCCGACCAAGGCATGATCGCGGTGCTGCCGCGCTGGTTGCGCAGCCAGTCGATGAAGATCTTTCCCTTGCGTTTCGCCTTGCTCATCGTCGCGACATAGCGTTCGGGCTCGGCAAGGCTCAGCGCTTCGGCGAAGCGTTTGGAGAAATCCTTGTGTGCGTCCCAGCTGTGGCCGGGATCTACTGGCACGACGACATGCACGCCCTTGCCGCCCGAGAGCATCGCGAAGCTGATGAGGCCGATGTCGGCGAGCTGGCGGCGGATGTCGAGCGCGGCCTTCTTGACGTCGGCGAAATCGAGCCCCTCGTCGGGGTCGAGATCGAACACCATGCGATCGGGCTTTTCGAGGGTTTCGATATGGCTGTCCCAGCCGTGGAATTCGATCGTCCCCATCTGGACGCACG
>CBJKNR010000506.1:0-2390 GCA_966417555.1 uncultured Sphingopyxis sp. | reverse complement strand
GACGCCGTGGGTGCTGCGCACTGACGGGGTTGCCTTGGCCCGAGGCGCACGCCAATGTCGCGCCCATGTTGAAAAGATTCCTCCCGCTCGTCGCCCTCGTCACCTTCAGCCTTCCGTCGCTCGCCCTCGCGCAGGGCGTGACCTCGTCCGCCGATCCGCGCGCGACCGAGGCGGGGCGCGAGATCTTGCATCAGGGCGGCACCGCTGCCGATGCCGCGATCGCGATGGTCGCGGTGCTGACGCTCGTTGAGCCGCAGTCGAGCGGCATCGGCGGCGGCGGCTTCATGGTCCACCACAGCGCCGGCGACGGCAGCATCTCGACGATCGACGGGCGCGAAATGGCGCCCGCTGCAGCCAGACCCGACCGCTTCCTCGGCCCCGACGGCAAGGCGCGCGGCTATATGGACGTCATCCCCGGCGGGCTGTCGGTCGGTGTGCCCGGCAATGTGCGCCTGATGGAAATGGCGCATAAAAAATGGGGCAAGCTCGAATGGAAGGCGCTGTTCCAGCCCGCGATCAAGCTCGCCGAAGAGGGCTTCATCGTCACCCCCGCGCTCTATAACTGGCTCGTCGAGTTCGAGCCGATGTGGAAGGAGTTTCCCGCCCCGCAGGCGATCTATTATGTCGACGGCAAGCCGGCGCCAGTCGGCACGCGCATCAAAAATCCGGCCTATGCGAAGCTGCTACGCGACATTGCGGCGCGCGGGCCCGAGGCCTTCTATTCAGGCGCCAATGCCAAGGCGATCAGCGATGCGGTCGCCAGGGCACCGCGTCACCCGAGCCAGCTCACGGTAAAGGACATCGCCGCCTACAAGGCGAAGGAGCGCCCGGCCGTCTGCACGACCTATCGCATCTACAAGGTTTGCGGCATGGGCCCGCCCTCGTCGGGCGCAACGACCGTCTTCGGCATTCTCGGCATGCTCGAGGGCTGGGACATGAAGACGATGGGCAAGGATAATCCGATGAGCTGGCACCTGCTCGCGGAGGCGATGCAGCTCGCCTACGCCGATCGCGCCGCCTATCTCGGCGACGGCGATTTCGTCGACGTTCCGGTGAAGGGGCTGCTCGACAAGGCCTATCTCGGCCAGCGCCGCCAGCTCATCTCGCCCTATCGCGCTGCGGGCAAATATGAACCCGGCACGCCGCCGGGCGCGAAGCCGCGCGCCGCGGCGCCGCCGGTCGAGGAACAGGGGACGACGCATTTCGTGACCGTCGACAAGGACGGCAACCTCGTCTCGATGACCTCGACGATCGAGAGCATCTTCGGCAGCCAGCTGATGGCGAACGGCTATTTTCTCAACAACGAGCTCACCGACTTCGACCTCGCGCCGACCGAGGGCGGCGTGCCGACCGCGAACCGCGTCGAAGCCGGCAAGCGCCCCTTGTCGTCGATGTCGCCGACGGTCGTCTATGGTCCCGACGGCAAGGTCGTGCTCGCGGTCGGTTCGGCGGGCGGCAAGCGCATCATCATGCATGTGACCAAGGTGCTCGTCGGCGTGCTCGACTGGGGTCTCGATGCGAAACAGGCGATCGAGCTTCCCAACCTCTTTTTCGGCCGGCAAGGCGTGCTGATCGAGAATAACGAGGCGGGGCAGGCGATCGCCGCGAAGATGAAACCTTTCGGCTACAGCTTCACCGCAACCAGCCTCGGCTCGAAACTCAATGCAGCCGAACGCACCGCAGAGGGCTGGCGCGGCGCCGCTGATCCGCGCGGACCCGGCAGCTCGTCGATCGACGGGGCACCGGCACAGAATTAGGAGAGTTCCTATCATTCTCGTCATTGCGAGGGCCGAAGGCCCGTGGCAATCCAGAGCGGTTTACGCAAACTCTGGATTGCTTCGCTTCGCTCGCAATGACGAGCGTTTGAAACCATAATGATAATAGACCATCAATTCTCCCTGGAGAGAGGCAGAATGAAGCTCGTAAATCCCCATCTCGACCATTTTCCGAGTCTGGTCGCGATGTTCTTCGACCGTGCGGGGCGCGGCGGTGAAGATCCCTTCCTGTGGCGCAAGGCCGATCGCGCCTGGCAGCCGCTGAGCTGGCGCCAGGTCGCCAACCAGGTCGCGGCGCTCGCGCACAATCTGCGCGAACTCGGCCTCAAGGAAGGCGACCGCGTGGTGCTGGTCAGCGAGAATCGGCCCGAATGGTGCATCGCCGACCTTGGCATCATGGCCGCGGGCTGCATCACCGTGCCGACCTATACGACCAACACCGAACGCGATCACCAGCATATTCTCGACAACAGCGGCGCAAAGGCGGTGATCGTGTCGACCGCGAAGCTCGCGCGCGCGCTGATGCCCGCGGTGATGCGGTCCGAGGCGCATATCGTCATCACGATGGAGAGCCTGCGCGTCGGCCAGCACGGCGAAGTGTCGCTGCACGACTGG
>CBJKNR010000505.1:0-2391 GCA_966417555.1 uncultured Sphingopyxis sp. | reverse complement strand
CTCCAGACCTATTACGAAATCGCCGACGAACAGATGGGCGCGCAGGTCGAGGCCAACGACACTGCCAAGCAGGCCACAGAGGACGCGCTGCGTAGCGAATGGGGCGCCGACTTCCGCCGCAACCTTCGGGCCCGCCGCCTTGAGCTTCTTCGCGAAAATGCCGAGCGCCTCGTTCCAGTCGGCGGCGCGCAATTTTCCCTTCTCGCGCACCCACGGGCGGTCAAGCCGTCCGCGCACCAGCGCGTCGACATGGTGACGCGTCTTGTCGTGGGCCCATTCCTCATTCACCGCATCGTTGATGCGCGGCAGGATGCGCATCACCTGGCGCTGGCGGACGTCCATGCGAATGTTGGTGCCGACCGCGTCCATCACGTCGATGCCGGGTACCTTTCGCAGTTCCCACGGCCGCGCCTCGAAGCTGTAGGGCTTCGAGAGGAGCGCTCCGACCGGGCACAGGTCGACCAGATTGCCGGCTAGCTCCGAGTTGAACGCGCCCTCGAGATAGGTGGTGATCTGCTCGTCCTCGCCGCGGAACATGATGCCGACGGTCGGCACGCCCGCCACTTCCTCGGCGAAGCGGACGCAGCGCGTGCACTGGATGCAGCGGTTCATCGACGTTTTGACGATCGGCCCGAAATACTTGTCGTCGACCGCCCGCTTGTTCTCGTCGAAGCGTGAATGGCCGCGGCCATAGGCCATCGCCTGGTCCTGCAGGTCGCATTCGCCGCCCTGGTCGCAGATCGGGCAGTCGAGCGGGTGGTTGATGAGCAGGAACTCCATCACCCCTTCGCGCGCCTTCTTGACCATCGGGCTGTCGGTCCTGATCACCTGCCCCTCGGCGGTCGGCAGCGCGCACGACGCCTGCGGCTTCGGCGGCCCGGGTGCGACCTCGACGAGGCACATGCGGCAATTGCCGGCGATCGACAGGCGTTCGTGGTAACAGAAGCGGGGAATTTCCTTCCCCGCCATCTCGCACGCCTGCAGAACGGTCGCGCCCTGCGGGACGTCGAGTTCTACGCCATCTACGGTTACTTTAGGCATCGGCCAACGTCCCGTCGTTCTTCACGGTGAAACACTTCTTAATTCCAGCATCTTTGGTCAGATACACAGCGCCGCCGCCGCCACCCGCGAACCCGAAATCCGTGGTCGTCCATATTTGACGGCCCATCGAATCCTCGAAACCCCACTCAAATCGCGCGCGCGTTTTGAGTTCGGTGTCGTTCTCGAAAGAATAGTCGCAGCGGAATGCTTTCGGTTCGACGCGATCCGGCCCTACGCTTTCGGGCTTGGTCGCCAGCAATGCCGCCTTAACAGCTTTCGGCATCAGGCTTGGCGCCCGCTTCTTGCCAACGGGTGTAAGCAGCCGCTCACACGCGGCTCTCAACCGATACTGGATCGCACGCTCGGGCGTTTCAGCATCGATATTATATTTTTCGTCTCCGCCCGGACTCATCGCAACCCAATTGGCAGAGCTGGTCGGCACCTGCTCCCACAGGCACTTCGCCCACGCGTCATCCTTCTTGCCCGCCAACGCCGGAGAACTACCCAGCAGAAGCGCCAGAAAAGCAGTAAAAAGAACGGGTGCCTTCTTCACTCCGCCGCCTCCAGCGCACCGCCATTTTCGCGGATGCGGCGCTCGATTTCGGGGCGGAAATGCTTGATCAGGCCCTGGATCGGCCACGCCGCGGCGTCGCCGAGCGCGCAGATCGTGTGGCCTTCGACCTGCTTGGTCACGTCGAACAGCGTGTCGATCTCGCTGATGTCGGCGTCGCCGGTGCGCAGCCGCTCCATCACACGCCACATCCAGCCGGTGCCTTCGCGGCACGGGGTGCACTGGCCGCAGCTTTCATGCTTGAAGAAATAGCTGATGCGGCTGATCGCGCGGACGATGTCGGTCGACTTGTCCATGACGATCACGGCCGCAGTGCCGAGGCCGGAGCCGAGCGCCTTCAACCCGTCGAAATCCATCGGCGCGTCCATGATCTGCTCGGCGGGGACCAGCGGGACGGAAGCGCCGCCGGGAAGGACGGCCAGCAGATTGTCCCAGCCGCCGCGGATGCCCCCGGCGTGGCGGTCGATCAGCTCGCGGAAGGAGATGCCCATCGTCTCTTCCACCACCGACGGCTTGTTCACATGGCCCGAAATCTGGAACAGCTTGGTGCCGGTGTTGTTTTCGCGGCCGAAGCTCTTGAACCATTCGGCACCACGGCGGAGGATGTCGGGGACGACCGCGATGCTCTCGACATTGTTGACCGTCGTCGGGCAGCCGTAGAGGCCCGCTCCCGCCGGGAACGGCGGCTTCATCCGCGGCTTGCCCATCTTGCCCTCAATGCTTTCGAGCATCGCCGTCTCTTCGCCGCAGATATAGGCGCCTGCGCCGCGGACGACGAA
>CBJKNR010000504.1:0-2395 GCA_966417555.1 uncultured Sphingopyxis sp. | reverse complement strand
ATGATCGCGATCTCCGACCCCAAGAGCGTCGAGGAGATCCCGCACCACGACATGCTCCGCGAGTACTTCCTGAACCCGCCTGACATCGGCGGTCGGTACTCCGCGCTGACCTACGTCGGGCTGGTGCCCGCCAGCCTGATCGGCCTCGGTCTTGCCGCATCGGCGGCAAGCGCCGCGCCAATCGTTGCGTCTCCGGTGTTGTCGCACAACCCCGATCGTCCCTTTCGCGAACCCCGTCCCCATGTGGCGTCGGCCGCCGAACTCGCGCGCCACGCCGAATTTGTCGCAGGGCTGAATCAGCCGCTGTGGCTCGATACGGTGTGATGACTCTCCCTTAAGTCATCGCCCCGGCCAAGAAGGAGAAGAAAAATGGAAATCCGCGTCTCTGGCCACCAGATCGAAACCGGCGAAGCGCTGCAGGCGCATGTGTCGGACCGGATGAACGCGATTGCCGACAAATATTTCTCGCGCGCGATCGGGGCGCACGCGACCTTCGGAAAAGGTCCCCACGACAGTTTCCAGTGCGACATCGTCGCGCATGTCATGCAGGGGCTGGTGCTGAAGGGGCACGGCCAGGCGCAGGACGCGCATGTTGCGTTCGAAGGTGCCGCCGAGCGCATCGAAAAGCAGCTCAGGCGCTACATGCGACGATTGAAGGACCGCAACAATGGCCCGGCAGAGCCGTCGCCGACGGTCGACGAGATCGAGGATAATGCAAGCTATATCGTTTTCGAAGGCGGGAGCGACGATGAGGATGCGGGCGATGCCCCCGCGATTATCGCCGAAACGCGCGTCGATATTCCGAACAGCAGCGTCTCCGATGCGGTGATGATGCTCGACCTTCGCAACACCAACGCGCTGCTTTTCGTCAACAGCAAGACCGGAACGCATAATATGGTCTATCGCCGCGACGACGGGACGATCGGCTGGGTCGAACCGCGCTAGACGGCGACCGGTTCAGGCTGGTTTCAGCCTGAACCATCCAGCCTTTCACCTTAGGACTGGATTTTCTTCGCTATCCGGCTTAAGGGCCGCGCCCAACACTGCCCGAAGCCGGGATGGCGGGGGGCCTGCCACGACAGATCCGCGATCACTCGCCAGCCATGTTCCCAGTGGCGAAACGCGCTTTACAAGATTTGACCAGAGCAATGAATCTTTCTTCCCTTCTCTACCCGGCGACCGTGCGCGCGCATGTTCAGCTCGATTCGAAAAAGGCGCTTTTCCCCTTCGTCGGCGACCTTGCGAGCCGTTCGCTCGGTCTCGACGCGGGCGAAGTCAGCGAGGCTTTGCTCGAACGCGAGCGGCTCGGCTCGACCGGCTTCGGGCGCGGTATTGCGCTGCCGCACGCCAAGATGGCCGACCTTGGCGGCGTGCGCGGCCTGTTTTTGCAGCTCGCCAAGCCGATCGATTTCAATGCGGTCGACGGCCTGCCGGTTGACCTGCTCTTCATCCTCCTCTCGCCGCTCGACGCGGGTGCCGACCATCTGAAGGCGCTTGCCGGCGTGTCGCGCATGCTGCGCAACGACGCGATCGCCGAGCGGTTGCGCGGTGCGAAGAACGACGAGGCGCTTTACGCGATGCTCGCCGACACCGAAGCGCGTGACGCCGCCTGAGATCGAATCGGCCGTGCCCCTGCGAAGGCAGGGGCCCAAGCTGAAATGACTCGCCTCAAAAGCCGCTTCCTCGTCGACCTGCTGTTGCGCCGCGCCGAAGCGGCCGGCGGCTTTGCGACCGTGCTTGCGAAGGGTGACGAAACGTCGGGAATCATTCTCGTCCAGTGCAGCAACCGCGGCGAACCCGGCCCTCTCCTCGAACGGCGCTTCGGCCCCGACGGCCACTATATCTGGGAGGACGTCGGCCCGCCCGACGCAAAAGATGAGGAATCGCGCGCCAACTATCAGGATCGGCGGCGAAAGGCCGATCCCGATCTGTGGCTGATTGAACTGGATATCGCAGATGCGCCACAACTCGTCGCGGAGTGGGCTGCGTTAACTTGACTCTGTTGCGCCGCACAATAGCTGGCGCCCATTCGATAACGCGTAGGTCGTTCCGCGGGTTGCCCTGCCCTTTTGCAAGGCGCCCGGCAAAACGGACTGGACACGCAGTCGGACGATGACCGCAGGCGGCGATACTGGACCATAGTCCCCCGCCTGTTTCGAGAGGTTCGGTTCATCGGCCGCACTTTTGACGGACACTATGAGTCGCATTCTGAACGTAGCCGGCATGGCTGCCGTCGGCATAACTGCCGCCTCCATGCTCCTTCTGGCACAACCTGGCTTTGCAAGCGATCTTGCGGCCGACGCCAATATCCCCGCGATTATCCTCCCGGGCGCCGACACGCCGGCGGTCGAGGAAAAGGCGGACCTTTCGACCGAAGCCGAAACGCCGGTCGAAG
>CBJKNR010000503.1:0-2400 GCA_966417555.1 uncultured Sphingopyxis sp. | reverse complement strand
GCGATCGGCTTGGCCTTGCCCTTGCGGGTGCGCGCATTGGTATGCGTGCGCTGGCCGCGGACCGGCAGGCCCTTGCGATGACGCAGGCCGCGATAGCAGGCGAGGTCCATCAGGCGCTTGATGTTCATCGCCGTGTTGCGGCGAAGGTCGCCCTCGACCGTGTGGTCGGCGTCCAGCGTTTCGCGGATCTGGAGGACTTCGGCGTCGCTGAGGTCCTGAACGCGGCGGCTGTGGTCGATGCCCAGCTTGTCGGCGATGTCGACGGCGGTCTTGCGACCGATGCCGTGGATGTAGGTGAGCGCGATGATCACGCGCTTGTTGGTGGGCAGGTTGACGCCCGCGATACGTGCCATTGGTAACTTTCTCCTGCTCCACAGGGCGCGCTGGCAATCGGCCCCATCTCAAAGCGTCTGAATTTCCAACGCAAAAAACGGACCACGATGCGCACGAAGACGCTTCGCCGTCCGGTCAGGCTGTCGGAATGTCCGCGCAGTTAGGGTGAGTCGCCCCGAAAGTCAAGCGAACTGCGGTGAATGACTTGTCGGAACGGGCGATCACGAATGCGGTGCAAGGGCGACGGCGCGATCGTGCAAGCGGGCAACGACGGCGCGGTGGATTCCGGGCGCGCATGCGATCACGCCGAAGGCTTGCGCGCGGGGCGTATTGAACTTCAGCGGCTTGCCGAAGGCATCGGTGACGGTCGCGCCCGCCTCGCTCGCGATCAGCGCCGCGGCGGCGACGTCCCATTCGAAACCCCAGCGCAGCGTCGCGACGAGGTCGGCGCGGTCGTCGGCGACGAGCGCCATCCGCAAAGCGATACTGTTCGGCTTGGTTACCATGATCAGGGCGCGGTCGATCCTGGGCAGGCTGTCGGCGGGAACGCGCGCGCCGTCGAAGATCATCCGGCGGCTCGCGCGCAGCGCCTCGCCGTTGAGCTTCGCGCCCTGGCCCTTTTGCGCGACCCACAGCTCGTCGAGCGCCGGGGCGTAGAGGACGCCGAGTTCGGGCGCGCCGTCGATGACGAGCGCGACCGACACGCACCAGCCCGGACGGCCGCGGATGAAGTCGCGCGTGCCGTCGATCGGATCGACGCACCACATCGCGCGGCACGACAGCCGGTCTTCATTGTCGGCGGTCTCTTCCGAGAGCCAGCCGGCTTCGGGCACCATCGCGCCGAGCACCGCTTTCAGCCGCGCATCGACCGCGAGGTCGACGTCGCTGACCGGATTGTCGTGCGACTTGTGCCAGACGTCGACGGGTCGTCCCTCGCCGCGCCAGCGCGCCATCGCCATGTCGCCGACCTCGCGGGTGGCAGCGATCACGGCTTCGAGGTTGCGGGCGGGCATCGGTGCTTAACTGCTGGCGACGGTCATGCCGTCGATGCGCAGCGTCGGCGCGTTGGTGGCGTGGCGGAATTCGAGGTCGCTCGCCGGAACGAGCGCGGCGAACATGTCGATCAGATTGCCCGCGATCGTGAATTCGGCGATCGGCTCCGCGATCTCCCCATCGCGGATCAGGAAGCCCGACGCGCCGCGGCTGTAGTCGCCGGTCACCGGGTTGACGCCCTGGCCGATCAGCTCGGTGATATAGACGCCTTCGCCCACGCCTTCCATGAGCGCGGCCGGGCTCAGGCTGCCTGCCGCGAGGTGGAGGTTGCTGGCGCCGACCCCCGACGCACCGCCGCCGCGGCTGGCATGACCGGTCGGGGTCAGGCCGAGCTGCTTTGCCGATGCCGTGTCGAGCATCCAGCCCGTGATCTTGCCTCCGGTCACGAGGTCGCGCGCGGCGGTCGGCAGGCCCTCGCCGTCGAACGCGCGGCTGCGCAGCCCGCGTTGCCGATGCGGCTCGTCGCGGATGACGATGTCGCTGTCGAACAGCATGTGATCCTCCTTGCCGAGCAGGAAGCTTGTGCCGCGCGCGATCGCAGGGCCGGCGATCGCGCCGAGCAGATGGCCGACGATGCTGCCGCTGATCCGCGGATCGAGAAATACGGGGAGCTTGCCGTTCGGCGCCTTGCCGGGGCTGAGCCGCGAAACCGCTCGGGTGCCGGCGCGTTTTCCGATGTCGAGCGCGCTTTCGAGGTCGGCGAGATGATGGGCGCTGTGCCAGCCATAGTCGCGTTGCATCGCCGCACCTTCGCCGGCGATGACGCTCGCCGACAGGCTGTGACCGCTCGACCCGTAGCCGCCGGCAAAGCCATGGCTGGTCGCCAGGGCGAAGCGCGTCCGGCTGTGGCTTGCGCTGCCGCCCTCGCTGTTGGTCACGCCCGCAACCGCGCGTGCGGCATCTTCGACCGCGCGTGCCGCTTCGCGCAACGCCTGCGGATCGGCTTCGCTGCCGTCGTCGAGGTCGAAATCGGGGATCGCGCCCTTGAACAGCAGCTCTTCGGGGGCAAGGCCG
>CBJKNR010000502.1:0-2416 GCA_966417555.1 uncultured Sphingopyxis sp. | reverse complement strand
GTGGGACAAGATCGACGTCGCGACCTTCAGCTGGCAGAAAGTGCTCGGCGGCGAAGGCGGCCATGGCGTGCTGATCCTCGGCCCGCGCGCGGTCGAACGCCTCGAAACCCATACCCCCGCCTGGCCGCTGCCGAAGGTGTTCCGCCTCGTATCGAAGGGCGCGCTCGCCGAGGGCGTGTTCAAGGGCGAGACGATCAACACCCCGTCGATGCTCGCGGTCGAGGATGCGATCTTCGCGCTCGAATGGGCGAAGTCGCTGGGCGGTCTCGACGGCCTGAAGGCGCGCAGCGATGCGAACGCCGCAGCGCTCGACAAGATCGTCGAGGAACGCGAGTGGCTCTCTCACCTCGCCGCCGATCCCGCGAGCCGCTCGAAGACCTCGGTCTGCCTGTCGGTCGCCGGCGCCGACGAGGGCTTCATCAAGAAGTTCGCGGGGCTGCTCGAAGCCGAAGGCGCGGCCTACGACATCGCGGGCTATCGCGACGCGCCTCCGGGTCTTCGCATCTGGTGCGGCGCGACCGTCGACACCGCCGATATCGAAGCGCTCGGCCCGTGGCTCGACTGGGCCTACGCCTCGCTCAACGCATAACGTCGCCCCAGCGCAAGCTGGGACCGCCATCGATCATATCATTCCCAACGATCCCAGCTTTCGCTGGGATGACGGAGAAATCCAATGACCGCTCCCAAAGTTCTGATTTCCGACAAGATGGACCCCAAAGCCGCCGCGATCTTCGCCGAACGCGGCATTCAGGTCGACGTGATCACCGGCAAGACCAAGGACGAGCTGATCGCGATGATCGGCGACTATGACGGCCTCGCCATCCGCTCGGCCACCAAGGTCACTGCCGATGTCCTCGCCGCCGCGACGAACCTCAAGGTCGTCGGCCGCGCCGGCATCGGCGTCGACAATGTCGACATTCCCGAGGCGTCGAAGAAGGGCGTCATCGTGATGAACACGCCCTTCGGCAACAGCATCACCACCGCCGAACATGCGATCGCGATGATGTTCGCCCTGTCGCGCCAGATCCCCGAAGCCAATGTCCTGACGCAGGCGGGCAAATGGCCGAAGAACGACTTCATGGGCGTCGAACTGACCTCGAAGACGCTCGGCCTGATCGGCTGCGGCAATATCGGCAGCATCGTCGCCGAGCGTGCCCTTGGCCTCCGGATGAAGGTCGTCGCCTTCGACCCCTTCCTGACCCCCGAGCGCGCGATCGAGCTCGGCGTCGAAAAGGCCGATCTCGACACCTTGCTCGCCAGGGCCGACTTCATCACGCTGCACACGCCGCTGACCGACCAGACGCGCAACATCCTGTCGAAGGAAAATATCGCCAAGACCAGGAAAGGCGTGCGCATCATCAACTGCGCGCGCGGCGGCCTGATCGACGAGGCGGCGCTCAAGGACGCGCTCGACAGCGGGCATGTCGCGGGCGCCGCGCTCGACGTGTTCCAGACCGAGCCGCCGGCTGCCGACCACCCGCTGTTCGGCACGCCAAACTTCATCTGCACGCCGCATCTCGGCGCCTCGACCGACGAGGCGCAGGTCAATGTCGCCATTCAGGTGGCCGAACAGTTGTCGGATTATCTCCTGACCGGCGGCATCACCAATGCGCTCAACGTCCCCAGCCTGTCGGCCGAGGAAGCGCCGAAACTGCGTCCCTATATGAGCCTCGCCGAAAAACTCGGCAGCCTCGTCGGCCAGCTCGCGCACGACAACCTCACCACCATCTCGGTCGAGGTCGAGGGCGCGGCGGCCGAGCTCAACCTCAAGCCGATCACCGCCGCGGTGCTCACCGGTCTGATGCGCCGCTATTCGGACAGCGTGAACATGGTCAACGCCCCGCACCTCGCGCGCGAACGCGGCCTTGATGTTCGCGAAGTGCGCCACGACCGCGAGGGCGACTATCACACGCTCGTCCGCGTCACCGTCGCGACCGAGGCCGGCGACCGCTCGGTTGCGGGCACGCTGTTCGGCAACAACGAACCGCGCCTCGTCGAGATGTTCGGTATCAAGGTCGAAGCCGACCTCGACGGCCATATGCTCTATATCGTCAACGAGGATGCGCCCGGCTTCATCGGCCGCATCGGCACCGCGCTCGGCGAAGCCGGGCTCAACATCGGCACCTTCCACCTCGGCCGCCGCGCCGCGGGCGGCGAAGCGGTGCTGCTGCTCAGCCTCGACTCGCCGATGCCCGAACCGCTGCTGTGGCAGCTTTGCCAGCTTCCCGGTGTGAAGACGGTGAAGGGTTTGAAGTTCTGAACTGAAGTCCCCCTCCCGCAAGCGGAGGGTTTAGGGGAGGGTCTGTGAGCTTGGTTCCAGAACATGCCCTCCCCCGACCCCTCCCGTAAACGGGAGGGGAGATTTGTTGAATCCCTTATCTCACCCGCCTAAGGCCACCTCCATGACCAAGGCCCC
>CBJKNR010000501.1:0-2437 GCA_966417555.1 uncultured Sphingopyxis sp. | reverse complement strand
CAGCGCGGCGCGCCCAATGCCATCGCATAGAGGGTGATCGAAAAGATCGCGGCGCCGGCGAGCAGCGTGATGGCAGGCCCGCGCGCAAAGCCCATGATCGCGAGCGCCGCGACCGCATGGACCAGTTGATAGACGCCGCCGGTGCGCAGCCATTCGGCTTCCTGCGGCCCCGATGCGCCGTGCGCGCCGAACGCGCCCGCCGCCACTGCCATCGCCGCCGAAATCGCCGCAAACGCACCAATCGCCATCGTCTCTGCCCTTTCGTCCGAACCGCGTGCTCCATGCCCGCGCGCGCCGCACGTGACAAGCGCCGCGAAATCGACTATGGGCGCCGCCAATCATGACAGTCAAAACGCTCCCCACCCAGCCGAAGGTCGGCATGGTTTCGCTCGGCTGCCCCAAGGCGCTTGTCGATAGCGAACGGATATTGACCAAGCTGCGCGCCGACGGTTACGGCCTCTCGCCCGACTATGCGGGCGCCGACGTCGTGCTCGTCAACACCTGCGGCTTCCTCGATTCGGCCAAGGAAGAAAGCCTCGATGCGATCGGCGAAGCGATGGCCGAGAATGGCCGCGTCATCGTCACCGGCTGCATGGGCAATGAAGCCGAAGTCATCCGCGCGCGTTTCCCGAACGTGCTCGCGGTCACCGGCGCGCATCAATATGAGCAGGTCGTCGACGCCGTCCACGACGCCGCGCCGCCCACCCAAGGTCCGTTCATCGACCTCGTGCCCGAGGGCGGGCTGAAGCTCACCCCGCGCCACTACAGCTATCTGAAGATCAGCGAAGGCTGCAACCACAGCTGCTCCTTCTGCATCATCCCCGATCTCCGCGGCAAACTCGTCAGCCGCCGCATCGACGCTGTGCTGCGCGAGGCCGAAAAGCTTGTCGCCGCGGGGACGAAGGAACTGCTGGTGATCAGCCAGGACACCTCGGCCTATGGCGTCGACATCCGCCACGACCCGCGCCAGTGGCACGGCCGCGAAGTCCGCGCGCATATGACCGACCTCGCGCGCGAACTCGGCCAATTGAGGACCAGCGAAGGCAACGCCCCGTGGGTGCGCCTCCATTATGTCTACCCCTATCCGCACGTCGACGCGGTGATCCCGCTGATGGCCGAGGGCTTGCTGACCCCCTATCTCGACATCCCGTTCCAGCACGCGAGCCCGAGCGTGCTCAAGCGCATGAAGCGCCCCGCGAACGAGGCGAAAGTGCTCGAACGGCTGAAAAGCTGGCGCGCCATCGCCCCCGACATCGCGATCCGCTCGAGCTTCGTCGTCGGCTTTCCCGGCGAGACCGAAGAGGATTTCCGGTATCTCCTCGACTGGCTCGACGAAGCGCAGCTCGACCGCGTCGGCGCCTTCCGCTTCGAACCCGTCGCGGGCGCGCAGGCCAATGCGCTGGGCGATCAGGTGCCCGAAGAGGTCAAGGAAGAACGCTATCAGCGCATCATGGCCAAAACCGCCGCGATCAGCGCCGCGAAGCTCGAAGCCAGGATCGGCCGCACGCTTCCCGTGATCATCGATGAAGTCGGCGAGGCCGACGAAGACGGCAGCATCGGCGCCACCGGTCGCTCACAGGCCGACGCGCCCGAGATCGACGGCCATGTCTATCTTCGTGACGTCGCCGCGACGCTCAAACCCGGCGACATCGTCGATGTGGAAGTTGAGGACGCGGACGAGCATGATTTGTTCGGGGTGGTTGCCTAACGCCTGCCCCGAAAAATCGCTGTCCTACATTGTGCGAGCCGCATAGGCTTGCGGGATGACGCCTGCCCACCCCTCCGAACAACGAATTCAGTGTAAAGTTGCGCAGATTTCTGTCGCTTTTCGCCCCGCTCTCACCGCAAGGAACGCCTTGACCCAACCGCCGTTATTACCGGCAGGAACCGCATCGGGGGCATCATATGCGTCTAACCGGACTGGCGACCGCCATATTGCTGCTGACCCCCGGCTGCGACCGGCAGAACGACGTCGAGGCCCCGCCCCGCGCCACCGACAAGGCCCCCTCCCCGACGCAGAAATCGCTGATCGCGGTGCCGATCAACGCCAATATTTCTCCGCTCAAGCAGGCGTTCGAACGCGCAGTGCCGAAGACGCTGTGGACGATCAACCGGCGCGAACGCGCGTGCATCAAACCCCAGCGGGTCAAGCTCTTCGGCAAGAAGGTCAGGGTCAGCCCGCCGATCGCCTGCACGATCGTCGGACAGGTGACGCGTGGCCCGTTGCGGTTGCGCGGCGAGGGAAATGAATTTGTCGTCGATATGCCGCTTCGCGCGACGATCGCCGCGCGCGACGTCGGCGGCGTGCTGAAGGGCGAGACCGCGACCGGCGCGGCGATGGCGCATGCCCGCGTCCGCATCGACCTGACCCCCGACTGGCGCACGCAGGGCAAGGCGCGCATTACCTACGGCTGGACAAAGGCGCCGGGGATCGATT
>CBJKNR010000500.1:0-2449 GCA_966417555.1 uncultured Sphingopyxis sp. | reverse complement strand
TCGAGCCGGCGCGTGCCAAGGCCGAGCTGATGGGCGTGAAGCCCGAGCATATCTATATCGACGATGTGCGCGAAGAATTCGTCCGCGATTTCGTTTTCCCGATGATGCGCGCCAATGCGCGCTACGAGGGCGATTATCTGCTCGGCACCTCGATCGCGCGCCCGCTGATTTCGAAGCGTCTGATCGAGATCGCGAAGGAAACCGGCGCTGACGCGGTCGCACATGGCGCGACGGGCAAGGGCAACGACCAGGTGCGCTTCGAACTCAGCGCCTATGCGCTGAACCCCGACATCAAGGTGATCGCACCGTGGCGCGAATGGGATCTGACCAGCCGCACCGCGCTGATCGACTTTGCCGAAAAGAACCAGATTCCGGTGCCGAAGGACAAGCGCGGCGAAAGCCCCTTCTCGACCGACGCGAACCTCCTGCACACCTCGTCGGAGGGCAAGGTGCTCGAGGATCCGTGGGAAGAGACCCCCGACTATGTTTATTCGCGCACGGTCAATCCCGAGGATGCGCCCGACACGCCCGAATATATTACGATCGATTTCGAGCGTGGCGACGGGATCGCGCTGAACGGGCAGGCGATGTCGCCCGCGACGCTGCTCGCGGCGCTCAACGACCTCGGCCGCAAGCATGGCATCGGCCGCCTCGACCTCGTCGAGAACCGCTTCGTCGGTATGAAGTCGCGCGGCATGTACGAGACGCCGGGCGGCGAAATCTACGCCCGTGCGCATCGCGGCATCGAAAGCATCACGCTCGATCGCGGCGCGGCGCACCTCAAGGACGAGCTGATGCCGAAATATGCCGAGCTCATCTACAATGGCTTCTGGTTCGCGCCCGAACGCGACATGCTGCAGGCGGCGATCGATCACAGCCAAGCGAACGTCACCGGCACCGTGCGCCTCAAGCTCTACAAGGGCAATGCGAGCGTCGTCGGCCGCAAGTCGCCGCTCAGCCTCTACAGCGAGCGCCATGTGACCTTCGAGGACGATGCCGGTGCCTATGATCAGAAGGATGCGGCGGGCTTTATCAAGCTCAACGCCTTGCGCTTGAAATTGCTCGCGAAACAGGGTCAGTAAGAGGGCCGGGCGCGGACCCGGCTGCGACAGGAGCCTTGTCCATGTTCTCGCTTCTGCTGGCCGCGGCCAGCCTGACCCCCGCGTTCAACGATGCCAGCTATGCCGACCTCGGTTATGTGAACCGTACGGCGGGTGAATGTGCCGCGCAATTCGACAGCGGGTCGATCGAGATCCGGCAGGCGTTCAACGACGCCGAGCGCACGATGATCAACGTCGCGGTGGTGACCGGAAAGCCGACGCGCGCGCTTCCTGTCGGCGCGAAGCTGTGGGCGAAGTCAAGCTACGGTCCGGCATGGCGTGCGGTCGTCATCGAATCGACGCCGCAGCGGCTGCGGTTCGCCGCGCACAACCGCTTCGTCGGTGACCTCTTTACCGAAGATTCGCTGTCGATCGCGCTTCATGAGCGCCTCGACACGGGCGATGCGATACTCGTCAATGTCGGATCGGACGTGTCGGGTTTTCGCGAAAAGCTCGCTTCGGCGCTCGATTGCTCGGACAGCCTCGGCATCTGACTTTGGGCGCCGGTAAGCACCGAACAGAAAACCGGTAGCGCCTTCGGGCAATCGTCGGCACTATCGCCGCCATGCGCTTCTTCGATTTTTCATCGTGGCAAAGCATCGGTACGACGCTGCTCGGCCTTGCGCTGGTGACGCTCATCGGCGTCGGCATCCGGCTGATGGTGATGATGACGATCCAGCAGCGCCGCGAGCGGACCAATCGCCAGATCAACGAGCGGTTGCGGACGCTGATGGCGGCGTACAAGACGCTCGGCGGCTCGTTTACCGGCGATCTGATGGTCGACCCGCGGCATTTGCGTGACCTGCGCCGGCCGGCTGAAGCAACGGTGGACGCAGCGATTGACCTGTCGGAGGCAGTCGCATCCGATGACGACGCGCCCGGTGAATCGGACCGGCCGCGCCGTATCCGCGACGCCGTCGAGGCGGCCTTGTCCGATATCATCCTGCTCGGCACCGAAGAGCAGGTCCGGCTCGCCGCCCGTGCGGCGCAGGAGCTTGCCGGGGGGCGCCCGGTGCATGTTCACGACCTTGTCGTCGAACTCCGCGATTTCATCCGCAAGGCACTCGATCTCGATCCCGTCCCGGCCGACGTCGCCATCCCGGTGCAGGGCCCGACGCGCCCGTCGGGCAGCGGAGGTAAAGGCGGCACCCGCAGTAGCGAAGCACGCGGCGGCGCGGCGGGCGGCGGGCGGGGCGGTGCCGGCGGCGGCATGGGCATGGGCATGGGCATGAGCATGGCAGGCGGGCTGGGCGTCGCCAGCGGGGCAGGACTTGCTCGCGGAGGAACACAGGATACGGCAGACGCACCGGGTGAACCGCAGCCAAAATGAAGGGTTAGCAAGCGGCCCA